>JABMSA010000176.1 GCA_013202185.1 Planctomycetota bacterium | reverse complement strand
GCGTTGCCCGGGTGGCGGAATTGGCAGACGCGCCAGGTTGAGGGCCTGGTGGAGATAATTCTCCTTGCGGGTTCGACTCCCGCCTTCGGCACCAGGCAAGTCCTTACAACGGCAGCGCACAAAAACTTCTGTCTCTTCTTTGCATTCCGACCACATCCGCGTACGCGACGGGGATGGACCGGTCTGACCGCCCATGCGGAGGATGATTCCTTGAAGGTCTGTCTCATTCGCACGCCACGTCACTTGTGGCCGTTCAACTCGGGAACGAGCGGATTCTGGCAGCCGTTGGGTTTCGCAAGTCTTGCCGCGGCTACACGCAAGCACCTGGCAGACGTCCGGATGCACATCATCGACTGTCCCGCCTCGCAGATTGGATGGCGAACGCTTTCGGCACGCCTCGAGGCGCTGCGGCCCGACGTCATCGGCATTGGCGAGGAGACCGTCTCGGCGCCGGAGGGCTTGAGGTTGGCGGGCCTCGCGCGCGGGATACTGCCTGATGTCAAGATAATCGCCGGCGGGCCGTTCTTTGCCTTCATGGCCGACGAACTGCTGCCCGCCGCCCGCGTCGACGTGATCGTGAAGGGCGAAGGTGAGGAGACGTTCACCGAACTTCTTGCCGCACTGATGGGCAGCGCCGACCTGACAGGTGTGCGCGGCATAGCCTTTTCTTCGGGCGGCGAGGTGATCCATACACCGCCGCGCCAGCCGATCGCCGATCTCGACACCCTCCCAATGCCTGCCTTTGACCTTCTGCCAATGCAACGCTACGGCCTGGGCTCGACAAATCACCCCGGCCTGGCAGCGATCGAGCATGGCCGTGGCTGCGCGCACCAGTGCAGCTTCTGCTCACTCTGGAAGCATTGGGGCAGGCCGTCCGACAACGGCACAGCAGCCCGGCCCTGCTACCGCACAAAGAGCCCCGAACGCAGTTTCGATGAGGCCCGCCACCTCGTCGAGAAGTTTGACCGCTTGACCCTGGGGTGGGTTGACCCGACGTGGAATATCGATCCGGCCTGGTCGGACCGCTTTTGCGACCTGGCGCTGCGGCACGGCCTGAAGGCCCAGCACACTGCATGGATGCGGGCCGATTGCGTTGTGCGCGATGAAGAACTCGGCATCCTCGAAAAGCAAGTGCGGGCGGGGTTGGTCCAGGCGATGATAGGAGTGGAGCGCGTGCGCCCTGGCGATCTCCGCACCTTTTGCCGCTCGCAGCAGGGAGCCGAGACCGCCGCGAAAGCATTCGAGATCTTCCGAAGGCGTTATCCACACGTTTACACTATCGGCACGATGATCTACGGCACGTGGGAAGAGACGCGAGAGACGATGCGGGAACTGATTGACTTCGAGCACAGCTCGGGAATGGACTACGGCTTTTACATCCCGCTGACGCCCAACCCGGGCACCGAACTGTGGGACAAGGCCCGAAACAACGGACGCCTGGCCACGCGCGACTTCCGAGCATTCAATTTCCACACGCCGGTAATGCACACCCGGCACTTTCGCGCCGCGGAGTTGGAAAGCATTTACCGCAAGATCACCCTCCGCCCGACGCTGGCGCGCCTACGACACAACGTCCGTGTGCTTATAGGCCCGGGCGCGCGGAAGCGACGCGTTCACCGGGCGCTCTTCCGGCACGGCGCGCGCATCTTGCTGCGCAGCCTTGCAAAGCGGGTGCTCGGACGCGACAAGGGGCCGACGGTTTATTCCATCGAGCCGAAATGGTATAATGAATGAGAGAACTCGCGTTGTTCACCGGCGGATCATCTATTGTGTTGGCGTCGACACTTTCATCCGGCTGATTCAGGAGGAATTGCCATGACAAACAAGGTTGCGCGACGGCTTGCTTTGACGGTCCTTATTTCGCTGCTCACCTACGCGCTGGCGTGCCTGTGGTCGCCCATCAGTTGGTCGCCCGATTCGTCCAAGGTCGTGTTCCTCAGCTTCCGACAACTCGAGGACGAGGATGACGACGACATTAGGTATGACCACGACATTGTGGTGGAGGTATGGAGCGGCGACATCGAAACGGAAAAGTGCACAAAACTCTATGAGACGGATGAGGACAAGGATCTCCTCTTCCCGCCGGCGTGGTCCCCCGATGGGACGCGGGTGGCGCTTTTCGAGGTAAACGACGAAGACTCAGAGGGCGAAGAGGAAGGTCACTTGCTCGTGCTGCTGGAAGAAGGCCAACCACCGAAGAAGTATCCGTTCCGTGGGATGGCTCTCAAAGCCAAAAGGAATGATCCGAGCATTTGCACTGTCGCTTGGCGGCCAGACGGAAAAGCCGTGGTGTTGAACGCGCTCGGCGAGGACGCCACGGGGGTTGCTGTCGTAGACGTCGTCGACGGCAAGATCATCTGGCAGAAGAAGGGCCCGAGCAAATGCTCGTGGTCGCCCGACGGCAAATGGCTGGCCGGGGTGATCCTGCCGACTGAGGATCAAGACGAGGAGGAAAACGAGGAGGAAAACGAGAAAGAGCGGGATCCCGATCAGGAGGTCAAGCTCATCTTGTTATCCGCCGCCGACGGGGCCCAGAAGGTTTTGCACACCTTCAGCGGCGACCCTGCTCACCTGTTCGAGGGCGGGGCTGTTGCCTGGTCTCCCGACGGCAAGAAGCTCTGCCTGGTCGCTCCCTACAGCCGGCCGAAAGATGATGATGCAAAGGAGGAAGAAGAAGAACTCATCAACATTGCACTGTGGATAGTCGACATCGCAACAGGGCAGGCAACTCAGAAAACCAGCGACGCCCAGCCCATGGCGCCGTCATGGTCTCCGGACGGCAAACGAGTAGCATATTGTGTCTTGCACCGCGATCGCGATGGAGACGACACCGAGCGCGGATCCTCCGACATTGTCCTGCTCGATCTGGCTGCGGGTGATCGAAAGGTGCTGGTGCGGGGCCGGCAGCCCGAGCCGCTCGCGACAAGCCCGTCATGGTCGCCCGACGGCCGGTGGATCGCATATCGGTCCGGCGAACTCCACGCGAAACGGATCCCGAGCATAGTTCGGCTTATCAGCCCCGACGGCGCCCGCCACAAGGCCTTCTATACCAGTGACGATGTAATGTTGAAGATGGTCGAGCGGCTCATTGAAAGCTATCACGATTCCGAGCGGCCACTGCAGCGGGAGCCTTACCCTGAGGAAGCCGCAAAACTGCTTCGAGAAATCCGCAAGCGCTTCCCCGATACGAAACGCGGCGAAGATATCGAGGAGATTGAGAAAAAACTTGAGAAATTCAAAGAACTCGACAAAAGCGAGGCAATCTTGAGGATGGTCGAGCGGCTCGGCGAGAGCTATCACGAATCCGAGCAGCCACAGGAGAAGAAGCTTTACCTCGAGAAAGCCGTGAAACTGCTTCGAGAATTTCGGAAACGCTTCCCCGACGCGAAACGCGGCGAAGAGGTCGAGGAGCTTCAGAAAGAACTTGAAAAGACACTCAAGGAACTCCACGAAAACGAGGGGCCTGAGGAACCTTGACAATCTGAATGCCCGGGTGAGTGATGAAAGCATTGGCCGACTGGTTGGTATCGTGCATTTGTCGGGGCGGCGATGAGGCATTTGCCGTTGCGCTCGGCGGGCCGACGCCCCTGTGTGCGCGGTGTTCGGGCGTTTACACCGGAGTGCTCATCGGGCTGATCGTTGCGCTTGCCTTTCGGAGGCGCAAGGCATCGCTGCCGCCGGATTGGCTCTTGGCGTTCCAGGTGCTCAGCATTGCTGCGATGGGCGTTACCGGCTTCGCGGGTCTTTACGGCGTGCTCGATCTGCCGCCATGGGCCAAGTATGCCATCGGGATATTCTTCGGCCAGGCGATCGGGTGTTTCGGCGGCGAGGTGGTCAAGTCGTGGTCTGGCCGACAGGCGGGGGCGTGGACATCCCCCGAGGTCTTCGCGTACACAACTGCGGGCGTCGCTGCAGCGGGCCTCCCGTGGCTCAGTTGGCCGACGCGGCTGAGTGCGCAATTGATTGCTCTGGGCTCGGCCGCCGGTGTGGTGGCGGCGCTGTCTGCTGCGAACGTGGTGGCCGCGATGGGCCTCAGTCGCGCCTTTAGGCGGAAAGTAAGGTGGGCGCCCACAACTATCGCAGTCATCGTCTCGCTGTCCGCCTTCGAACTGCTGGCGCTGCGCGCCTGGCGCTGCTGGTGGCTAAGCTGAGTAACGCTCCACACAATTGCGCCACGCCACGCCCAATTCATCTCACTTCGATCACAACCGAAGAACTCCGGCCGACTGCGTCCGAGCAGGTGATGGTGTGGGTGCCCGGCTTCAGGGGCCAGAAGGCCGGGCTGGACGACGGGTAGGCCATGTGGAGCAGGCCGTCGACGAACCAGTAGGCATCGTCGGTGGCGGTTGCCGCGCTCAGGAGCAACTTCTGGTTGCTCTCGTTGGCGCTGCCCGTGAGGAGGTAGGTCTGGCCGGGCGCCGGCGATAGAATGCGCGGCCGCTGTTGGATGTCGGGTGTTCGACGGCATCCGGCGAGGTGGGCGGGTGCCAGTGGGCGGTCGGGTTGGTGGGTGCGCAGCCACGAGGCGAGTTGCACCGGCCAAGCCTCAACGACCTTGCTCGCGTAGTCGCGGCCTTTCGCACAATTGCGG
>JABMSA010000175.1 GCA_013202185.1 Planctomycetota bacterium | reverse complement strand
CGAGCTGAACGTCGAACTTGCCGACCATCTTCACGAGCAGTTCGTTTTCACCCGGCCGCAGCGGCAGCATGATTTCGTTCCCGGGCCGGGGGCACCACTGGTTCTTTCGCAGGGCGAATACCGACTTCCCGTTCAGCAGTACGTCGGCGGTCTTCACGCCCCAGCCGAATCGCACGCGCATGGGCACCTGGGAGGCGCGGTCTGCAGTGATCATGGTACGGGCGTGTGCGGTGCCGGCGTCGAAGTCCAGCGTCCCGGCGAAGCCAAGCTTCATCGCACCCGCCATGGTGCGCCATTCCGCAGGCAACCACTTGTCGTCGTTCTCCTTCGTGGCCGCCACCTGCCACGTCTTCGGCGGGCGGAATCGAGGCGGGGAAATGAATGACAGCACCCTCATGGCGAGCGCGTCCGACGGCCCCGCGCCGAGGTTCGCCAGTATCTGGGAGTACATGCGGTCCATACGCTGCAGGCTCGGCCTGAGCCATGGCTTGGGCACGTCTACCATTCGGTCCGGCTGGTCGCTCCATCCGGGAGCGGGCCACTCGGCGCGAAGGCTCACAGTGCCGGTGTTCTCGAATGCGGCGGGATCAGCTTGGCAGAGGATCCATCCGCCGCCCGGGCCCGTGCCTTCCCCCGGCATGCCGGCCGAAGACAACTGGAGGAAGAATCCATCGTTGCTCGAACCATTCCCGGCAAACACTTCGAATTCTGCGATATCGCGCCAATGAAAGTCGGCCGGCCCCAATGCGCGCAAGGGATCATTGAGCATTTCGCGATACTCATCAGGCGGCAGAACGGCGTCATTCAAAGGAACATGCCGGATTGGCGGAGGGGTGATCGATCCGGTACCGGCGCGGTGTGCGTTGCGCCGTTCCGTCTTCACGGCGATGGGCAACCAGCCTGTGCGGAACTCCTCGGCCGGGCGTGGCAGTGCAACGATATAACCGCCGGACTGTGTGAATGCGACGAGCTTCTGTGCATCGAGCTGAGAGCCCTTCACACCTTCGCCTGCGATCAGCAGGCCGCGCTCAGGCAGGCGATCTGGCGATGCGTCGAGGTCAACGTCCAGCCCGAGCCGCGAAACGAGCGCCCTCCCCTTCGGCCCGCCGACGTACGCCGCAGACCGGGATGCAGGTACCGTCGCCGTAAGCATATACCAAAGCAGATTTCGCGCGAGATGAGTGGCAGCGGGGTCAACGCCCACGCGACCGGTGAAGTCGAACTGCGAGAAGATTACACGCCCGTTCCCACAGGTCCATTCGAGTAGCGGAGAATAGCGCATGTCGAACTCGCCGTCGACTATCGGGGTGAAGTTGCCGTGGTGCGGCGTTTCGATCAGCGCGGAGGCCACCACACCGTAGTTGCCCCAGTGGGCACAGCGCGGGCGCACCGGGTTGAAGTCGTCGAGCGGGATGTATTCGGGCAGCAGCGTGGCGCTGCCTCGCCAATCCTCGAGGGATTCGCGGCCGATGTTTCGGAGAATGGGATGATCTGAATCACGAGGAAACAGCCGCCGCGAGAATGTCTGCGCCACGCGGAATCCAAACCGCTCCAGCGCCCCGGGCTGCTGTTCGAGGACGAGCACTCGCAGGCCGTCATCGAGGTTGGCTCGCGTGAACGGCAGCCGCTGGGCGTCGGAGAGGGCATTTCGCCCGATGATCAGCGTTGATCCGGGCGGCAACGGTTTGCCCGGCTTCCACGACGCCGGTCTCACGCCGAGCTTCCTGATCCAGCGGCGGGAATCGCCTTCGGGGTCCCACAGCAGGTCATCCCTGGAGGCCGATATCTCGAGTTTGGGCCGATGGATCACATCGAAGGCGAGGGAGTCCGAGCCCAGCTCCTTACCCTGTGTATCCTCTACAACCAGTGTGATCTTTCCGTGGCCCGCCCCATTTGCCGGAGTGCGGAACTTGATTGGCACCTTGCGTATCTCGCCCGGCTCCAACTCCAGCCGCAGGGCGTCGCCCGCGATCCTTTTGTCGACGGACACTCCCCACCGAACCACGATTTCCGTCGGCCAGCCGCCATCCCAGACGGCAATGATCTGCTTCTCGACGGTTTCATCGGGGAAGAAGACGTGGTCGCGCTCGGTAATGCGTTTGCGCCGCCCGCCTACGAACACGAGCAGCGGCTGCATCGTGTCGCGGTAGGCATCGTAATAGGCGTCGGCCCATTCCGGCCGCTGCCGCAGTTGGGTGTCGCTGCCGGCCAGGTGCGTATAGAAAAACGCGTTCATCGGGCCGCTGGGCTCACCGCCAAAGCCGATATTCCACATCCACGGGTGGCTGCCGACGTTGTGGCCGAATGCCCGCCAGGCGCGATTTGTGCGCCGTACAAACTCGCTGACCACTGGGAAGAACGCGGTGTTCTCCGCGGCAAACCTCTGCAGGGGCCTCCTGTCTCCGCCGCGCTCATAGATCGACTTGCTGCCGTGACCGGCGGCGTTGGTCACCGTCAGGTTCTCCACCTGCTCGACGTAGGCGGTCTGCTCCTGGACGTAGGCTTCGTCGCCCAGATAGATCGCGCAATATTCAGTGAACATGGGGTCGCCGAAGACGCACCGTCTGAAAAAATTAGCCGAATACGGCGGGCCGAACTCGATTGCAGCAAACGGCCGTGTGCCATTGCGCGCCCAGTCGCTCAGCCATTCTTCGCGCTCTTGCAGCGGCACAAAGTTGAGGTAGACGTTCGCCGATGTGATCGGGGCGATGTTGCCGCCGGCGTGGGCCATCACGCTGCGCGTGGGGTCGAGTTTGTCCACGATATCCGCCGCCACCGCAACACGGTGGTTCGCACGATCGCCTTCCGGCTCGCGGCCGATGCTCAGGGGCATCCATTCCTCGTGGCTATTGCCAACGTTCAGCGAGATGTTCCACGCGAGGATACTCGGATGATTGGCGTAGCGCCAGATGCGCGTGAAGGAAGCTCGCCGGAAGTACGAGCGTATGCGCGGGTCGTAGTGCTCGATGCCGTTGATCACCTTGCCGGTAGCGACAAGCCCCACACCGCGCCGGTCGGTCGAGCCTACCAGTGCATCGATGTCGCCGTTCGCGCCCCAGCCACTGAACCACCGGCCGTCGCGCGGCTGGATGGCGATGGCGTTGAAGCCGATGCCCTGGAAGAAGGCGAGGTTGTTTTCAGCCACGCCCCAATGCCACAGCAGGCGTAAGCGGCACGGGTGCTCATTCAGCAGCATCTCCTTGCCGTCCAAGCGAAACTCGCGGTAGCCGAAGGTCTCGGGTCCCCAAGCGTCGAGCGGCTTGCCGTCGCGATCGAGCGCCGCAATCGTGATGCGATAGAGGTGCGGGCGGTCAAGCTCCCACAGGATGGGATCACGCCACGGGAAAGAAACATCATGGAACGATTCCCCCGCCTCCGCCGACAGGGTAGTGTCAAACCGGCGAACCGGGGTGCCGTCGATTTCGGTGACAGTCGCGTGCAGTGAGATGCGCTTCTCGGCCCCAATCGTGTGGAACCGCACGCGCGCGTTCAGACGCTTCTTGCGCACCGATGGCATCAGGAAGACGTCATCGATCGCCACACGTGGCGCGATGGCGTCGAGGCGGATCGACCCCGCGATGCCCAGCGGCCCGATGGGGCCGACCACGTGCCCGGGCACTCGCGTCAGGGTTTCCTGCCCGCGAGCAATGAGGAATCGCAGAACCTGCGCGGCCCCCGGCTTGAGCGCCGCGGTCAGGTCGAGTCCGTCACCGGGCGGCTCAAAGGAACCGGCGCGGGCACCATCCACATGGACGCTCGCCGATTGCTCAATCAGCTCGCCGCGGAGAATGATCCTCTTGCCCTCCCATCCCCCGGGGACCGTAACATCGCGTTCGAGCCAGACGCCGTCAAGTTTTCCGGTGTCGATTCCCTTCCACACGTCCCCCTGCCCCGGCTTGAGCTGCGCGGCCTGGCCCGGGACCAGCATCGTGCCCCATACTTCGGGCGCGGGCGGCGAGACGGGCCCGTCTTGTGGCAGCGCTACCGGCTGTACACGCCATTGCCCGCCCAGGTCAATGCTCAGCCCCTCACGCGGGCGAGGGGGTGGGGCAGCAATAGCCGCTCGCACCATCGCGAAGCACACGACTGCTATAATCATGACACCACGATGCCGGCGCCTCACGGCGTGAGCGGCGTGCGACATGGCCAAGACTCCCAGCATTACGGCTCGAAGGATAGTTGCGGCGGATTGCTTGATCATTGCTTTCGTCTCCTGCTCCTCATGCTCGTTCACTGTTTCGTCGGTATCAGAACGTACGGCACCTGCGGCAGCAGGTCGGGGGTCGCCTGGCGATCGTCTATGGTCAGCGTGATCGGTTTGCCGCGACCGTCGGGTGTAAGGGGGTACAGCAGCGCCGTCCCCACATCAGCCCAGTCCTCGGGCAGCTTCCAGGTGCGGCCGGTGCCGTCCCAACTGTAGAAGTATATCTTCTTCTGGCCGCTCCATGTGTCTTTTCTCCAAGCGCCTGAAAACCGATCCATAAGCCGCTTGGTACTCTATCGCCACAGGTCTCGCGAAACTTGAGGACATTTTAGCGTTGTAGTGTTAAAGACGCGTTTTTCGACGGTGTAGGCATCCTGATCCTGAGCTTCGCCAGTAACATATTCACTAAGACTCTTGAATTGTTCCTCTGCTTGTCCTATCCTTTTCTCAGTATCGAAGATCGTCATGGCCTCCTTTTATGGCTGCTGCGGCAATACATATTCTTACTGCCGCAAAGTATGCCATATTGGAGGCCACCTTTCAAGATATATTTGACGTAACACTATGTGTAACAACTACTGAAACAGTGTCTAAAAAGCGCCACGCCCGTTTTTTTTTCTTGACAGGGGCGTTTCTGCTTGTTATAATACGCGATTAGTTAGGGTCGTAGTCATTGGCCCTGTTTCGACAGGCTATCGTTTGCAAAGCCACGCGGTGGTCAGGGCTGTCGTGGCGGCGGCAAAACAGAAAAAAGAGGCAGTCGGAATGAAGACAGTGTTTCGGATGATCGTGGTGGGCAGTGTGTTGATGGTTTCTCAGGCTCTTGCGCAGGGGACCCCGTCTAAGCCGGCTGAAAAGCCGGTGTCAACAGAACCGGCGGTTGCCAAGCCGGCGAAGGGACAGGTCAAGATGGACGAATGGCCCTGTTTCCGGGGACCGACCCACGACGCGCTTTCGTCCATGAAGGGGATCAACAAGGATTGGAATAAGACCCCGCCCAAGGAGCTTTGGAAGGTGCCTATGACCGATGACGGTTTCGCAGGTCCTGCGGTAGCCGACGGCATGCTCTTTATCGTTAACAACAAGGACAAGACCGACATCGTGCTGGGCCTTGATGCTGCCACCGGGAAAGAGATCTGGGAATTCACGTATCCCGAGGGTGGACACCCGCCTTTCGGCTACACTGTCGCCACGCCGCTGGTTGCGGGCGGCAAGGTCTATATCTGGAGCCGTTCGGGCGGGGCTTATTGCTTCAACGCCAAGACGGGGGAGAAGATTTGGGACAGGAATCTGGTTGCCGAGTATCCCGCTGCCGCTAAGCTTCCTGATCTGAAGCTTGCGCCCTCTCCGCTTCTTGACGGACAGAATGTCATCTTCATGCCCGGCGGCAAGGATGCGTGCGTGGTTGCGGTTGACAAGGACACGGGGAAGACGGTGTGGAAGAGCGTTAACTCCAAGGTAAGTTATGCCAGCCCCATCATTGCATCGCCCAACGGCGTTAGACAGCTTATTGTCTATGTAGCTGACGGCGTGTTCGGTCTTGACCCCAAGGACGGTAAACAGCTTTGGACTATTCCCTGGCCGACACAGTATGACGACAAGAAAGTGCCGACGCCGGTTGTAGTCGGCAATCGCATCTTCATTGCTTCGACCCATGGCGGCGACACAGGGCTCGTGGATGTCAAGGACAACAAACCGACCGTGGTCTGGAAGCAGAAGGCAATGCAGAATCACGTGGCGACCTCTCTGTATTACCATGATCGTCTGGTAGGGTCCACGGATACTCCCGCGGACTGGCTTATGTGTCTCGATCCGAAAGACGGCAAAGTGCTTTGGACGCAGCCGGGCTTGTCGAATGCCGGGCTTCTTGGCATTGACGATACGATAATCGCCAAGGACGTCAACACCGGCACGCTGGTTATGATGGACGCTACCGTTCCTGAGTACAAAGAACTCGGCCGTTTCGCCGGGATTGAGGGAGGCGGGATGAATTGGCCTGCGCCGATCGTCGCGAACGGACGTCTGTTTGTCCGCAGCAAAACGGCGCTGGCATGTTTTGATCTGAAGTGAGCGCTATCACGCTGGAGTCGTTGATGGATGAGACTGACGCGAAAGAGATAAAGATCGCTCAAGAAAAAGCGAACAGCAGCACATTGAAAGACAGGAGTAAAGTAGAGATGAAACGACAGACGAAAGTGGCGGGTATGGTAGCGGTGTTGGCGACGTTGATGCTGCAAGGTGTTTGCTTTGCAGCGGAGAAGGCGGCCCCGAATGCGGGAGCGGCCGTCGTTCCGGCCCCGGTGCCGCAGACGGGAGCGAAGGTCTCATACATCAGCGGGGATGACGGGACGTATCAGGCCGGGGTGGCGTGGCCGAATCCGCGGTTCACGGTGGACGGGGATTGCGTGACGGACAACTTGACCGGGCTGATGTGGGCGAAGAGCTTCGGGCCGGCGAAGACATGGACCGAGGCTCTCGCCTACTGCAAGCAACTGGATCTGGGCGGACACAAGGACTGGCGGATGCCGAACGTGAGTGAACAGTTGAGCTTCTGTGAGAGTCTGACCATGGTACGT
>JABMSA010000174.1 GCA_013202185.1 Planctomycetota bacterium | reverse complement strand
GGAGGTATTCGTTTTCGGCGTGCGTGAAGAGGAGCTGAACGGGGAATGTTTTGTATGCCGGGAAGATGTAGCGGAAGCAGCCCATCCCAACGCCGAGCACCGGAAAGGCGGCTATCATTTGGGCGGTGTCTTTCCATACCGGCCAGCGGAATTCGCTCGAGAAGTCGCCGACGGCAAGATCGGCGCCCCGGGCTATGAGTGGCCCGATGCCAACGCTGGCCGCCCCGACTACGGCAATGCACGCGACGAGAACAATGGGGAAGAGGTTTTTTCGGTAGGCGCGCGTGCTGATGAGCATGAGGCCGAAGATGACCGCGCCGGCCGCGAGGCTGATGACCCCGCCGCGAGATGCCGACAGAAGAACGGCGGCTGCCATTACGGCCGCCGCAAAGCCCAACAGCGTGCGCTTGTCGCGGTTGCGGATGCCCACAAGCATACCCAGGGTGATGGGCATGACCATCACGAGGTACCCGGCGAAATGGTTTCGATTGACAAAAGGCCCGAACGGTATGGCGCCGGCCGGCGCCTCGCGAAACCACAGCAGCTTTCCGTTGGGCGTCACGCACCCGAGAATCCCCAGGATCGACACCGCAAAGCCCACGACTATCACCGCTCCCAGCAGGCGCGATATCTGGGAGCGCCGGCGGCAGGTATTGAGGATGATCAGGAACGCAATGGCGTAGCTTACTACCAGGTACAATGACGATCTGCCGGCGGCACGATTAACGGATATGCACTGTGCGGAGGCGTCTTGTGAGGGATGGCCGGCTTCCGCAGGCAGAGAGGCGGCAAGCGACGGCTCGGCCGCCCGGGGCAGGGCGCCGGTTTGAGAGTGGATAGCAGCGGGCGACAGCCGCGACGCCAGAAACCCCGGCAGCGGCATGAGTTGAATGCACGCCAACAGGATAAACACCGCAACGAGCACATTGAGCGGCCCCTTCGCAAAGGAAAGCTTGTGCTTGAGCACGGCCCTGAAGCACCACGCCGCGCACATCGAGCACGCCGCCGTTACCACTACTAACTTCGACCAGCGCTCGGTAGCCCCGAAAGCAATGGGGCTGAAGACAACCAGGAAGATCGCTATCGCCTCGATGAGCCCGTCCATGACACGAACGGACGCCCGGTCGGCCGGGTGAACCGGGTGGCCTTGATACAACTGGCGCTGAGGGCCCGATTCGACACGCAGATCGTTTTGTTTGCAGGATTCCGACATCTAACGGACCTCCACCGGACATGGACACTCGAGAATTGCTGCTGTCAGTTCGACAGGGCGATGCCTCTGAACCACGATGCTATTGGTTCGGGATCGGGGATTTCGACAATTCCACCTTCAACGACCGCGCGGGGATTATCGCACACAAGCTCAAACGCCGACTCGCCGAGGTATTTCGATGCCTTGTGCGCGGCGCACGAAAGACGCGGAGCACGGTCCCGCGGCGAGTGAGCATCGCTGGCGATGAAGTGCACGGCGTTCATTTTCAGCAGCGCAGATGCGCACTTTTTCGCCTCTCGACCGAAGTTGCCCGTTATGCTGTCGGCCGTGATCTGCACCATGACTCCCGACTGCACCATCGGGATGATGATGTTTGGTTCTTGCTGCACCCGAGCATTGCGCTCGGGGTGGGTGATTATCACGCTGAGCCCGGCGAGCCTGAGGCCGAATATTATATCGGTTATCCACTCGGGCATGGTGCGTGCGGGCGGCTCGAAGAGAATGTATTTTCCCTGTCCTCCTATTGTGAGGTACTGCTTTGTTGTGGTGAGGTCGCCGAGGTCCGCGCCGGCGGCGACGTCGGCGCCCAGGACGATCTCGAGGGGCAGCTCTTCGGCCGCCAGGGCTTGCCTGAGGTCGTCCGCGGCCCGCTGCACGCGGTCGGGCGCCGGATGATAAACGCTGTTGAAATGAGGCGTTGCGACGATGGTTGTGATGCCGTCGGCCGCTGCGAGCCTGCACATCTGTACGGACTGCTCGAGGCTGTGGGGGCCGTCGTCGATTTGCGGGAGGATGTGGCAGTGAAGGTCGCAGAAGCCCGATTTGTGGGTCGCCTTCATTGTAACTCTCCGCTGCGCTTCGCCCGTGTGGGCGGCTTGTGGGCCTTACTAGTTGCTGTAGGGCCGGTAGTAGTAATAGTGTGTGTATGTTCCGCTTTCGGTTTCGACGTCATTGAGCACTGCTCCGATAACTCGCGCCCCCACGCTGTCGAAGTGCTTCTTGGCCAGCCTCACGCAACGTTTTTCGGTTTTGCCGGCGCGGATAACGTGAATGATGCCGTCGGCCTTGGCCGCTGTGAGGCGGCTGTCGGTTACGGCCATTACCGGCGGAGTATCTATTATCACGCGGTCATACCGCTGCCTGCACTGTGCGAGCAGCTCGGTCATGTTGTGAGACTCGAGCAGCTCCGACGGGTTGGGCGGCGTGGGGCCGGATACTATGATGTCGACATTTGGCAGGCACGTCGCCATGATTATTTCATCGAGTTCGCATTGGCCCACCAGATAGGTGCTGAGGCCGCGGTTGTTGGGCAGGTGCAGCGACCTGTGGAGGCGCGGGCGACGCATGTCGGCGTCGACGAGCAGCACCTTCTCGCCCACCTGGCCCAGGACGGTGGCGATGTTTATCGCGGTGATGGTCTTGCCTTCGCCCGGAACGGCGCTGGATATCACGATGTTTTTCATGTCGCCGTGTCGCGACGAGAACGCAAGGCTGGTGCGGATTGTGCGGTATGCTTCGGATACTGTTGATCTTCCGTCGAGGTGCGATACGAGGTCTTTGCTGTCGGATCCTGCCTCGTCGTCTTCTTCTATTTCGGGCACCATTCCCAGGAGTGTTTCGCCCAGCTCTATCTCGATGTCGTCGGGGGTGCGCACCGAGCTGTCCAGGTACTCGAGGCCCAGGCATGTTCCGCACGCGAGCGCGGTGCCCAGGACGAGCGCCAGGATCAGGTTGAGGGCGTGCCTGGGTGAGTGTGGGCGGCCGGGCACCCTGGCGCGGTCGACGACGCTGACGTTCGATTCCTTTATCTGCATCGACGATAGTGCTTCTTTGCGGCGGGCGAGGAGCGCACGGTAATGCTCGGTGGTTGTTTCGAGCTCGCGGGTGAGCGCGTTGTAGTTTACGGCTACGTCTTGCAGGCGCGTTGCCTGCTCCTGCTGCTTGGTCAGCTCTGCCTGAATGGCAGCCACGCGCTGCTCGGCGACGGTGCAGTCGGTTGCTGCGGCTGCCAGCCATTGCCTGGTTTGTTTCTTGATGGTCCGGCCGATCTGGTCTATGCGTGCGCGTAGCCTGGTGCACTCGGGGTACTGCGGCTTGAAGACCTCGAGCATGTCGGAGTAGTCGCCCTCCAGCCTTGCAATTCCTTCCTGGAGCTTTTGCACTACCGGGTCTTTTATGGCAACTTCACTGCCAAGGGGGTCCGACTGCATGGCCTGGAGGGCTGCTTGTTTTTCGATGCGGTCGGTCTTGGCTTTGGTGAGGAGTGTGTTTAGCTCGGAGATCCTCTGGTTGATGTTTTCCTTCATGTCGTCGTACGAGTAGATGCCGTGCATGCGTGTGTACTCGTGGAGTTGTTTTTCTGTTTTCTCGACGATGGTCTCTTGGTCGTCTATCTGTTTGGCGAGCATGTCTGAGGCCCTGCGTGAGGCCTGCATTTTGCTGTCGATGCCGCGCCTGATGTATATTTCGGACCAGGTGTTTGCTATTTCGGCTGCGAGCCTGCTGCTGTGCGAGTACACACTGAGCTTTACGAGCCGGCTGCCGCGAATGGAATCGATGTGTATCATCTCGAGTAGTCGGGCTACGGCGGCGGCCTTGAGATGCTTGTCGTTGCGGTCGAGGTCGTCCGGCGTGTCGGCGCCCTTGATGCGCCCGATGATGCCGCCGAGGATGCCGGGGTGCAGCTCATTCTGAAACTCGGCGTTGGCCGAGAGGTTGAGCACGGCGGCCACCTCCTCGGCGAGGCCCAGGCTGCGTATCACTTCCACTTCGGTGCGTATCAGCTCGTCGGTCGATTCGTCGGTCGAAACGAATTCTTCAAACGACAGCACCTTCAGATTGTCCTTGTTGATCCGGAGGAGTGTTGCGGCCTTGTAGACGGTGTCTTTTGAGAAGGTGGACACGGAAACGATGGTCATGACGATCAAGAGAAATGTGAAGGCCGACCAGCGTCGCTGCCAGAGCGTCCTCACAACGCCGCGTATGTGTTGAACCGCGGGTGAGATGGCGGTTGGATCGTAACCGTAAGCTGCATAGATATCGCTGGTGTCTTCTGTTGCCACTGTGCCCTCCCAGGTTGGTTTTGTTTTGACTAGTTGATGGAGGTGCCTACGCCGAGTACTCCTTTGATGAAATCGAGTGTGCCGTAAACCGGCACCTTCCAGAAGCTTGCCTCAGCTTCGAGGACGTCTGATTTTCGAAGTACGACATCCACGGCCTTGCCCGCCGATACGTCGGCGAGGTCGATTTTTCGAATCTCGACGGTTTCGGGGGAGGTGCGTCGGATGAGACGAACGCGATAGGAGGCGGTGCTGAGGAAGTCTCCCGCTGTGCTTATGGCCTGCAGGGAGGTCATGTCCTTGTAGATGGGGTAGGCCCCGGGGGCCTTCACGCGGCCGGTTACAAAAACGTAGCCGCCCTCGGGCGCGTATATCGAGTCGCCCGGGAGCAGTGCGGGGTTTTCGGCGAGGTCGCCTTGTTCGAGGAGGCGGCAGAGGTTGACGGTCCTGACGGTTGTTTTGCCCGAGCCGTCGACGCTGGTAACGAACAGCTCCGATCCGGCCTTATCGGTCAGGCCGCCCGCCTCGGCGAGGGCATCGACCAGGGTGCATCCGCCTTTTGTGAGCACAACGGTGCCGGGCGTATTGACGGCCCCGACAACTGACACATGGTAACTGTTGTATTCTTCGATGAAGACGAGTACGTGGGGATCGTTGATGTAACGTTGGCGCAGCGACTTGGCCATTGCGTCTTGTATCTGGGATGCTGTGCGGCCGGCCGCCCGAACGGTGCCCACGAGGGGAAACTTGAAGCCGCCGGATTCGGGAATCCGCACGGTGGCCTCGAGGTCTTTTGCACCGAATACCTTGACCTTGATGACGTCGCCCGGGCCGATGGTGTAGTCGGCGGCGGGCAGCCGATTTGCGATCTGGTGTATCGCTGCGAGGTTGCGGTTGCCGGTGCCTTCCTGCGGAATGTGAAAAGTTTGGATGCCTCTGCCGCAACCCGAAGCGAGAACCAGGAGAACCGAGATTCGGCAAAGCCGACGAAACGGCACTATCTCTTGCCTTAACAGCATATCAGATGACCTCGCGGAAGTTCTTATGCGGCAGGGGCGGACGGTTGTCCGCCCCTGCCGTACATTTGCACGTGTGTGTGTTTTTCAGGCTATGGGCCGACCGGGCTGGCGTGCTGCGTGCTGCCGTCGTTGGTTAGGGCAAAGCCTGCTCCGGCCGCGCCCGCCATCGGCAAGGCGATAAGTGCGGCTTTGCTGGTGGTGCTCATTCCGGCCCACCAGCCGGGCTTTGCCCCGCCGATGACTTTCCCGGCGGGCACGCTTCCGTTGACCCTGACGGTCCCTCCGGCCTTTACAAGCACCTCAGAGGGAACGCCGCCCGCGGGTAGAACGATCACTCGCCCTGCATCGGCGGGCAGTTCCATGGCAAATCCACCGTCGGGGCCGGTTGTGGCCATGGCAATCACGTTGCCGTCGGAATCCATTCCCGCGACCGCCAAGTCTGGTAGAGGAAGGGAATCAAGCGAGGTAACCTGACCCGTTACCAGTGCCGTGTTGGACGGCACTTCTCTTTCCACCAGGGCGCCGGTGTCGAGCATCAACGCTCGTACCGGCATGGCCAATGTCATCAAGACCGGAACCACCACTGCAACACAGATTCCTTTCCACAGTCCTGTTCTCAATTTCGACATCCTTTGTCCTCCGCAACTTTCTTCCTATACGAGGCACTGCACATTCTGTTTTCTGTCAGGTGCTTGCGCGTTTGGCACGCGCCTTATAGCTACAAATGAAGTTTCGGAGAAACGTGTAGGAAAGTGTTGTTTTTTTTTTCGCCCCGCCTGCAACCGAGCCGTGCGCGTGGCAGGTTGCTCCCGGCACGGCGCTATCTCCGCCCGGAGAGGGGAGAACAGCCGCACAGAGAGGAAAAAGCACGCGGCCGACGGCCGCGCGCGAAATGGCCTGATGTGGGCGGGGTGGGGGTTTTTCCGCCATTTGCAGTGCATGAGCGGCCGCCGCCCACGAAAGAGAATGGCACCCCGCGGGTGGATCAGCCCTTTTTCTGCTTGCGGATTATCTCGCGGGCGCGCCCCTGAACGCCATTGATGGAGTTGCGCTGAAATTGAACGAGGTAGCGAACGTCGGGGGTGAGATCGGCGCGCTTTTCGAGTTCGTCGAGGCGCTGGCTGAAGACGCCGTTGTCGGCCACGTAGAGGGCCTTGAATGTTTCTTCGACGGCGGCGATGCTTTTCTCGTCGATGTTGTTGCGGCGCATTCCGACTGTGTTGACGCCGCGAACTTTTGCGTGATTGCCTTCGGTGATGAGGAACGGGGGGACGTCTTGCGTGATGCGCGAGAGGCCGCCGATGAAGGCGTACTTGCCGATGGTCACGAATTGGTGGATGCCGACGATGCCGCCGATTGCGGCGCCGTCTTCGATCTTGACGTGCCCGCTCATGTTGAGGCAGTTGGCGCATATTGTGGCGTTGCCGATCTCGCAATCGTGGGCAACGTGGCAGTAGGACATGAGCATGTTGCCGTTGCCTACGCGCGTGATCCAGTCGTACTTGGTCGTGGCTACGCTGATGGTAACGTACTCGCGGATGATGTTGTCGTCGCCGATGACCAGCCGCGTGTCTTCGCCGCGATAGTTTATGTCTTGGGGGGCGGTACCGATGAAGGCGTACGGGTAGATGCGGTTTCGCCGGCCGATGGTGGTTTTGCCGGTGATTGTTGCGTGGCCGGCGATTTGAGTGTCTTTTCCGATCGCGACCTTCGGCCCGATAACGGTGAATGGGCCAACGGAGACTCCGGTGTCGAGTTGTGCGTGTTTGTCGACTATGGCAGTTGGGTGTATGGTCATTTCTCTGGTTTTCCGAGCTAGCGTTTCTTGCCCTGTCTTGATGTGTGGCATCCTTTTCCTGGACTGTTGGGTCCGAGTCAGGTGGAATCGATTATCATGAATTTTATTTCGGCTTCGGCTGCTATTTCTCCGTCTACGGTTGCCTTTGTGGCTATGTGTGCTATTCGGTGCTTGAATCTGAGGCTTTCTGCTTCGATGACGAGGCAGTCTCCGGGTACTACGGGCCTGCGGAATTTCGCCTTGTCGACGGAGAAGAGGAGTGCGAGTTTCTTGCCGACGTCGTATTTGCGCAGCAGGAGGAATCCGGCGAGCTGGGCCATCGCTTCGATCTGGAGTGCGCCCGGCATTACGGGCTGGCCGGGCCAGTGGCCCTGGAAGAACTGTTCGTTGAAGGTGAGGTTCTTTATGCCCACGGCGCGCTTGTCGCCCTCGAGTTCGAGGACCCTGTCGACGAAGAGGAACGGGTAGCGATGGGGCAGTACTTGCTGTACCTCGCGGATGTTGAAGCTTTCGACGTTGCGCGTGCCGCGCTCGTCTTCCATGATTCGGCGGAGTTGCTCTACGAGCTTTCGATTGAGAGCATGGCCCGATTTGACCGCTACGACGTATGCATTGAGCTGTGCGCCCAGGAGGTAGAGGTCGCCGATTACGTCGAGGATCTTGTGCCTGGCGAATTCGTCTTCGAATCTCAGCTCGTTGTCGACGATGCCGTCTTCGTCGATGACGAGCATGTTCTTGTGGGTGGCGCCTCTTCCGAGCCCGCGCATTTGGAGGTCTTCGATGTCGGCCGCGAGCACGAACGTGCGGCAGGGTGCGATTTCGGTGCGGAAGTTGGAGCCGTTGAGGGAGATTTGAAAGTGCTGCGACGGTATGGCGGTCGAGGGGTATGAGAGCGTGTATGAGATGGTCATGCCCTCTTCGCCGGGTATGGCGATTATGGATGCGTCTCCGTCGCGCACGCAGATCGGCTCGGTAACGGTGCACTGCGGGCGTGGGTGCGGCTGCTCGATTGCGCCGCCTTCCTTGAGGAGTTCGCAGAATACTGCGGCGCTTCCGTCGCCGCAGGGGATCTCGGGGGCGTCCACCTCCACGATTGCGTTGTGGATGTTCATGCCGGCGAGCGCGGCCATCAGGTGCTCTACCATCTGCACTTCCACGCCGTCTTTGATCAGGGAGGTCCGGAAGGGCCTGGAGCCCGCGTTTTCGATCTTGGCCGGCACTTCGGGGCTGCCGGGGAGGTCGGTGCGCACGAAAACTATGCCGGTATTGGGCTCGCCCGGCTTGATACAGAGGGTTGCCTGCTCGCCGGAGTTGATGCCAACGCCGGCAAACTCGACTTCATGAGCGAGTGTTCTTTGCAGCTTTTTCAAGTTGCGAGAGCCTTTCTTCCAATTCTTTGATCCGGGCGCTGGTCTCGGGCAGTTTTCGAAGGTGTACCTGCTCGCGCTGCTCCTTGTCGTGAGTTTTTGCCGGAAATCCCGAGACGATCGTGTCGGGCGGGAGGCTCTTGGTAACGCCTGCCCTTCCGCCGACGATTGTGTTGTCGCCGATACGGACGTGGCCGATGACCCCGGCCTGCGCGGCGATCACGACGTTGTTTCCTATGCGTGCGCTGCCGGCCAGGCCCACCTGCCCCACGAGCAGGCAGCATTGGCCTATCCGCACATTGTGGGCTATCTGCACGAGGTTGTCTATTTTCGTTCCTTTTCCGATGACTGTCTTGTCGAAACGCGCCCTGTCGATCGCAACGTTGGCGCCGATTTCGACGTCGTCTTCGATCTCGACGGTGCCGAGCTGCGGGAGTTTGTGATGCACGCCGTTGATGGTGACGTAGCCGAATCCATCGGTGCCGATAACCGTGCCGCAGTGAATTATGACGTTGTTGCCGATCCTGACCCGTTCGCGGATCTTCACCCCGGGATAGATC
>JABMSA010000173.1 GCA_013202185.1 Planctomycetota bacterium | reverse complement strand
GTGTTTGAATTGCCTCGAGCAAGTCTTGCATTGTCGGTCCTCAGTGGTCAAGTTTTCCTTGGCTCAATGATCGCTGGCACCGCAGCGTCATTATGT
The DNA here is from genome assembly GCA_013202185.1 of Planctomycetota bacterium. Classification (GTDB taxonomy): domain Bacteria; phylum Planctomycetota; class PUPC01; order JABMSA01; family JABMSA01; genus JABMSA01. Next base: position 4,487 of record JABMSA010000173.1, on the reverse strand, counting down.
TTTTACCTCGAGCAAAGCCACCCGGAGGCGCCCTGCATGGTCTGCGTCTGTGAACCCGCGAACCGTGTAGGTCTGTCCGCCGACTATCAGCCGGTCCTTAATCGTCAGTGATACGTTTGCCGGCGTGTAGGCCTTGTGCGTAACGCGCATTCCTGCACGCTGCTGCTCGATGGCAAGCTCCGCGCCTATCGGCCGTAGCCGAACGGGTATCTCACGGTGGGTGACCGTCCAGGTCCTTGCAACTCCGCCGGTTGCGGTTTGCGTTACGGTTTCGCGTTCCACGCGCCCCCGTTGATTCATCATGCTTCTTATGCTCATTGGTTCTCCGCAATGTGGCACAGCCGTCTCGGCTGTGTTGCCACAGGCGTGTTGCCTGTGCTACTCTCCTCAATGTGGCACAGCCGTCTCGGCTGTGTTGCTCTCACACCGGGTAATCGCGATAGGGTGCCAAGAGGCGCCTGGCCTGTGCCGTGAAGATCGTGTCGGATTCGGCGGTGAATGCATAATCGCCCAGCCGCTCGCTACGGAGGCCGCCGTCGCGCTCGAGCGCGTGGTAGGCGTTGCTCACCATCGTCGCACACGCAAGCTGCACGTCATCGGGCACCGCCGCAAAGCCAGCCGTGTACTCCACGCGAATATTGCGGCTGCCCGTTCCCGGAGATGAATCCATGCGGACGCGGCCGGTTTCGCCGTCGACAACGCTGCAGGCGATTTCCTCGCTCATCGCCTTGCATTCGGCATCTTCGCCCAGGCACGGCTTGCCGCCGCATGCGATGAGATCGGCCGACGCCCGCGAGCCCCAGCCGGTGACTATCGTGGCAGCCCAGCCCGAGCCGAGCGAATCCACGGCGGCGGCCAGGGATGCGATCGTCGGATACGTGGCGAATGTGAGAGTGTTGCTCGTGCTCGAGCCCGCCGCCACGCGCGTCAGCACCAGTCCGGTATCCGTCACACGCACAGTTGCGCGGCTGTTGGTTGACGTATCCGTATTGGTGATCTGGAGCGCCGCTTGCGGTGAAGCCGAAACTCTCGCGACTTCGGTGACGGGAAAATGCTTCAGGAGCAGTGTGTCGTCGCCGTCGCCGTCGTAGTATTCGTTGTATCCGGCCGACGCGAACGACCGACTGCAATGCCGCTCGATTGCGGCGCTTGCCGCTTCGATGAGCGGGGTTAGAATGTGATCGGCATCCGGCTCGGCCGCCGGCACCGCCTGCCTCGCCCTGTCCAATGTGATCAACTCCGTCATTGTCTGCTCCGCATCCTCTCCCCCTCGTCCCCCTGGGAGAGGGGGCCGGGGGGTGAGGGTCTATCGCCAAAACTCCGCCACAAACTGATCCGGCACCATGTAGCCGTCCGTATGCGTTGCCGTGTAAACGACGATCCGCGCGAAATGCTGCTGCCGCGTCCGCCCGCTCTCGACAAGCGTTGTGTCTACGCTGTCGAACGTCGCCGCCGTCCACACGAACTTCACTGAGCCGTTGCTGAGGTCGTTGTCAAAGTTGCCGGGATCCGCATCCGTGTCGAACGCGATGATGGGCGCCCCCGGCGTGTCGTAAAACTCGAGTTCGATCTTCGTCGCCGCCGACAGGTCCATCGCGGAGCCGTCCTGCGTGACCGTTCGGCTGAAACTTCCGCCGCGATCGATGTGAATAATTTCAGGCAGTGGCATATGTCACCTCATTGTGGCACAGGCGTGACGCCTGTGCTACGTTTCTGATCCCAGCCGCGCGCCACCCTTACTCGAGACGCGCCCTGTGCTTTCCGTTCCCTGTCGCGCGCCCTGGCTGGTCCGCATCTCGCCCGTGACGAGCGGGATGTGATCGACCATCCTGCCGAACGTCGCGATGGAAACCATATCGCCCGACAGCCGCCCAAACGTTGCTACGCGGTCCAGCATCATGCCTCGATCTCCTTCTCGTCGGTCAGCAGCCCGGAGGCGTACGTGCCCGTCGCGTTGATCGTGAGCAGCTCGTTTTCCTCGTTCGCGGCGTCGGCGGCGTTGGCATAGAGGCGGAGCCGATAGGCCGTGATCTTGCCTCCGACCCTGATGACCTGGTCGATGCGCCTGTTTCGGCCGAGCAGGGCCATCAGCAGGGCTTGCGTGGCGGCCGTAGCCATGCCCGAGATCACGCCGCTGAGCGCGTTGAGCTGGCCGTCGCCGGTCCCGCGTGTGATGATGCCGCCCGCCGCTGCGGGAACGACCGCCGGCAGGGAGCCGGTCACGTTGCAGAGCGTTGCCGTTACGTCGACGTCGCTGTCGGCTCCGTTGGGCGACTTCAGCGAAATCGACACCGTGTCGTTGTTCATCACGGGAAACAGCCCCGTCCAAAACGCCTTGCGGACAGCGACGCCGGCGCTGATGGTCTGCGGGTAGGGCTCGACGCTCTGGCTGCCGACATCGACGTAGAGCTTCCAATCGCCGGCCGTGTCCGCGCAATCTTTGCTGCCGTCGCCGCACTCGATGAGCGCCTGGCAGATCGTGGGGCCGACGGTTACCTGGTGGCTGAAGACCTCGACCTTTGAGGTCAGGTTTCTGTCTGCATTGTTCTGGTCAAGTTGGATAACGGGCATCGGGTCACCTCATTTGAATGGATGCTGAAATGCGCCGAGCTGTACGCGCGTTGGCTGGAACTGCTCGTACGGCCAGTTGTCGAATTCGCCCTGCGCGGGCACGCTCGCGCCGCTCACCTCGATCTTATCCACAAACACGTCGGCGCCGGCTGCGTAGTGCGGCACCTTGAGCCACAGGCCCACGAGCAGGTCGTCGTCGGCATCGCCGGACACCGTCTTGTCGCTGATGGTTGCCTGCGTCCAGGTGTCGGCCGCCGCGATCGCGAAGGTTTGCTCGGACTCGACGCCGTTGGAGTCGCCGCGATCGAGCACGAGCGACGGGTCGTTGGCGGTGCCGTACGCGGCATCGACCTGGCACCAGGCCGAGACCGTGATGATGTCGCCGCCCTTGCAGGCGATGTCGGCCAGCTTCACCCACAGCGGCAGGTTCGCGTTGATCCGGTTGCCGGGCGACACTTGCAACGCGTTGCCGCTCAAAGCAACCTCGCTTTGTTTCTGGAGCGTGCTGCCTTGTGTCCAGATCTTTGCGGCTCCGGGCACGCGGTTGTGGTTCGTCGATACGACGTACGCCTGGTATGTGTTGGCGAGCGTTGCCGAATCCGGGAATAGGCAATTGTGGAGATGGAAGCTGGCGCCGTAGTCCGTCTGTCGCACAACCATTATGGGAATGTCGATCACGCAATTGATCAACTCCGCAGACATCGCCCCGAGAAAGTTATTAGTACGGATGTAAGTACCTGTCAGGGTAGCCCGTGCTGCCCGATAGGGCATCAATGGATAGTAATGCACAATGATACTGCCGCCCGTCATCTCCAGCTTCTGCATGATTGTTGTATAAAACGCATAGATACACGCCTGGATGTGCAGTTCGTTGCCGACGTTGATGCCGGTCATGTTGTGGTAGGCGCGTTCGGCATCGAAGAGCAGCGTATCGTTCCAATAAAAACGGTCGTTGGTACTTCCAATATCATACCAAATATAATCAGAGCCGATGCCGCGAAACGCGCAATGATCGAAACTATCTTCATCCGCCTCAAGCAGATTCCGGTAGCATTTCTCGAAGTACGTTTCGGCCAGCGTCACCGAACCAATCGCGGCATTGAGCGTCCAGCCGAATTCCGTTTCGCTGAACACATGCACGTTGCGGCTGACGGCAAAAACGCGGGCACCGGCAAGATGCGTGTTGGTAAGAGCGGTAGTGAGCGTGATCCTGTGCGTGCCGGCATCATAGGCCTTGATTGTCCCGATGTCAAACTCATTCCAGGCGCCCGTCGTTTCGATGAGCACAACGAACGAATCGTCGGTTATTTGCGGCACCCAATCGCTTGCAGTATCAAGAACAAGGATGTCAGTAGTTGCCGATGCCTGAACGAGCAGTGTTGCTACCCACTCCGCGCCGCCACGCCCCCAGGTGTTTGTGCCGGCACCCAGAAACTCGGCACCCGCAGTCAAGTAAATACTGCAATTACCATTGGAGGCGGGAGCAAAAGAAATCTTTGCCGTGTAATCCTCACCAATTTGAGTTCCGCCTGGTGTCCCTGCCGACCATTTATGTGCTGCTCCAATATTCAAGACACCACCATTGGCAATACGTAGATGAGTATTACCGTCAGTCTTATGAGTAACGGTGCCCGCATTATTAACACCTGAAAGCTGAATATTGCGGCCGCCGGCACTGTGGTCCTCATCAAACACAACAGTGGCACCAACATCGACAACCGCGTTCTCGCCATCGCCAGGAGGGGAGTCCGTATCCCAGTTGTCTCCATCAGACCACGTCACGCCATCGCCATCGCCATTCCATGTCACGTTGTCAGCCATCAGCCCACCTCCTCGTCGTGTGCCGCCTGTGCCTGCTCCACATAGGCCGTTGCGACTGAGATCAGCGCCGCGTCGCGCTCGGCGTCGGACAGGGC
>JABMSA010000172.1 GCA_013202185.1 Planctomycetota bacterium | reverse complement strand
TAACGGAGGTTCTCCAGCCCCTTCACCCCCGCGTACTTATAATCGGTGACGCCCACAATAACAGCCCACCGCTGACCTACCGGCCCCAGGACCGGGGCGCCCCCCTTATCGCCGCCCAGCGGCCCCCTCATGTCTCCCCGGTCGTAGAGCGGCATTATCGAAGCCAGCGCGCCCGCGTTCGCCACGCACGCACGCAGCGTCGGCGGGCTGTCCAGCAGGTACAGCGTCGCGTCCCGCAGTATCTCCATCCGCTTCTTGAGGTACGTCGCCTCCGAATACCATCCCCGCTGGAACACCCTCGGTATCCAGCCCAGCGCGGTCATCGAGCTATACTCCGAATCCGTCATCACAAGCTGACGCGTGGCCGCCTCGAAAAGGTACCGGTTGTCATAGTCGTAGAACTTCAGGATCACGGTCTCGCGGGATTTCGTGGTCAGGGTCGTCGGCCACAGCCCCTGGGTCAGAACCGTGGCCTCGATGTCCGAGGACTCTGGCAGTGAATGGTCGGAGATGATCTCCACGTCCACCCTCAAGTAGCCCTGAGTGACCAGCGGATCGTCGGGGAACGCGGACGTGAGCCAGTCGGCCAGGTGGCGCGCCCGGGCCCGCTGGTGCCGCCCCTGGTACCACGCGTGCGGGAACGTCACCTTTCGCAGCTTCACCAGGCGGTTCTTCAGCGTGGTCTTCTTCGGGTAGGGGTTTGAGCACGTCACTCGATATGAGCAGCACCCCGCGGCCCACGCGACAGCGGCGACCAGCAGAACCCCCCGGCCGACGGCCCTCGCTGCGACCCACGCCCTTGACCGCGGACGCCGCGGCGCCCGCTCCTTCGTCTTGTCTGAGACGTGGATCACGGCGGGCCGGCCGTTGAGGGTTGTTTCGAGTATGAAGGGGGCGATGCCGGTCATGCTTATGCCTTTCCGAAGAATGATTTCAAGATCGCAATCAGAGCCACAAACAGGGCGACCATCGCCCCAAGGCTGAAACGGCCCGGACACTTCTCGTCGTGCCGCTCGACGAAGCGGTCGAACTTGCGGTCGAGCTGGCCCACCTGCTTCGTCAGGTTTTCCGTGTTCGTCTCGATAGAGGCCAGCCTCTCGCGAATCGACTTCTCAGCCATCGTCATGTCCTCAGTAGCACAGCCGTCTCGGCTGTGTCAGGATTCTCCTCAGCCGCCCAACGCATAATACAGCTCGATGACGGTCGTCGCCGAGTTTGTGCTGTTGCCGCTGATCTTCAGCGTCAGCGTGTCGCTCTCGTCGACCGTCGGATGCAGGCTCGTCCCCGAGTAAACGACCGGCACCTTCTGCGTGTTCGTCGTGTGCCGGTTTGCTCCCACGGTCTCGAGTACGTCGTGCCCGTGCTGATCCTCGATGCTCACGTCGTAATTGTCGTCGGGCGCCGTGCCGCCGGGATTCGTCGCCAGGTCGAGCAGCCGCCCCTCGATCTTGGCCGTGACCGTTGCATCCGCAAACGATCCGTCGCCGCTGTCGAACGTCACCGCGAAGGCCAGCTTCCGGATGTTCCCCAGGGCATAGTGCGTCTGCACGCACGCGCTGTCATTGTTTGCAGGCATTGTTTCTCCTTGTCAATTGTAGCACAGCCGTCTCTGCTGTGTCAGCATTCCACAGGCTGGAAGCCTGTGCTACCTTGCCAGATTGCGGGGCGGGACGGCCCGCCCCGTTACCGCGACGGTGTTAATCGTTAGCCGATTCAGTTCCCACGAGGCCGCCGGTCTCGGTCACCACCTCGCAGTAGAGGTTGGCGAAGAGGTACGCCGCATCATCCACGATCGACGCCGCGTTCGTCGCCAGGTTGGTCAGGATGTGATTCCGGCGAATCACGCCCGTGGTGCCCGTTAGCATCTCGATGCCGGGCTCCGTGTCTTTCGGCTGCAGGAGGTTGTCCTCGAGCAGGATGTTCGTGCTGAGGGTGGTGATTCCACCGATGCACGCCGTGCTGTACTGGCCGCGCATCACGTTGCCGGCAATCACCACGTTGTCCGATGCGCCCGTCAGCTCCACCGCATGCGTGCAGCCGTTGCAGCTCCCGTGCGTGCGGAACGTGTTGTTCCGGATGATCGTGTCGTCGCAGGCGGCCTTTAGGTCGACGGACAAGACAAACTCGTCGGTGCCGTCGCCCGCCTCGCCCAGCATGAACTCGCAGCCCTCGATGAGGCAGCCGGTCGAGCCGGCCTCGATGTCCACGCCGATCAGTACGGCCGCCACGCTCGGCCTGAAGCCGATGTTGCGCAGGCGGATGTTGTCCGCGCCGAGATTGACGCTGGCATTGGCGTGGTTGAAGTCGATGCGCGGACGGTCGCTGCCGATGCCCAGGCCCTCGATGGTGATCCCGGCCGTGGCCACGTCGATCTGCGCGTCGCCCACGTCCTCGTAGTGGCCGGGCGCCAGCCAGATCACGTCGCCTTGGCTGGCCGTGCACTTCGCGACCGCAGCCGCGACCGTCGCCAGGGCGTTGTCCCAATCCTTGCCGGTGTTGTTGTCGCTGCCGTTGACACTGTCGACGTGCCACTCGTTGCCGCGAATGCTCGACGGGTACATCACGAGCTGCCCGCCAAGCCACCGGCTTTTCAGAGCATTACCCATATCCTTTCACTCCTTTCACTGTGTGTCCAATTCGTTGTCGTCGTCGATCCCTCCCCCTCTCCCGGCTGGGAGAGGGGGTTGGGGTCTGTGCTGCCGAGCAACGGTGAGCGGTTTAGTCCGCTACCGGATTGACCATCGCTTCGTCGCCGCCGTGGCGCGGATCGCTCAGGATCGCGATGCACTGCATCAGGTCCGCGTTCGCGCCCGGCGTGGCGAACACGATCTGCACGCAGTCGAAGCCGTTGTCCGCATCCAGGCTGTCCGCCTCGATCTCGATCATGTACGCCTGGTTGGCCGTGGCCGGGATCGTCAGCGTGCCGGTCGCCGTCTTCACCCACGCCGGCAGCGCTTCCGCCGCATAGGTCGTGGAGGTCCAGTAGCCCGCGTAGGTCAGCGCCTTCGCGTCGCTCAGGCTGTTGGCCACGTCCGTCGCTTGCTGCAGGCTGACCGCGCTGGTGCCGCCCGCCCACGTCTCCGTGATGATCAGGAACGCGAGCCGGTTGTAGCCCTTCAGGCTGATCCAGTCGCCCGACTGCCCACCCGTGATGTCGACTTGCGTAGCGTTGCTTTCGGTCATGCCCGCAAGGACGTGATGATTCTTCAGAAATTCCACTGTTCAACTCCTATTTTTTGTAGCACAGCCGTCTCGGCTGTGTCTGTGTTGCGCCTCACAGGCTGGAAGCCTGTGCTACTGTGTCGATCACGCACGCTCGGCCAACGTCACGAACGGGCTGAGCGTGTTGCTCGCGTTGCCCTTGTAGGGCGTGAGCGCGCTCGGCCACCAGGGCTGGCCGTCGATGCGGAAGGTGAACCGCCAGGCCATCTCGTCGTAGTCGAACCGGAGGTGGATCGACATTGCGACTTTCAACTGTCCCTTCGTGACGCTGAGGTATTGGCTCCAGTCGGCGAGGATGATGTCGCCTTCGTCGCCGAGCGCCGCGTTCCATTCGGTCGGCAGCACCGGTCGGCCCAGCAGCAGCCCGTATGGCCGCTCGCTGAGGCCGTTTGCCGGCATGTAGACCGGTATGCCGCCCGTTCCGACGCTGATGCTCATCGCCATCAGATGTGGCTCGCACTCCTGATTGATCATCCAGACGGCGTTGTTACGGCAGGGCGCGTATATCCTCGACCACATCTTGAGGATGTTCTCGGCAACGATTGTGTCGGCGCTCTGGCCCGACTCCTTTGCCGCCGCAACCTTGCAGGGTGCGTTGAGGATGCCCAGCGGGCTGCCGGCCCCTGTGCCGTTGATGAGTGCCTCGTTGACCAGGAAGCTGATTTCGTTCGAAGCCTTCCGCGTGAGGTAGGCGTCGAGCGCCATCGCGGAGTCTTCCATCAGTTCTTCCGTGGCGTAAACGAGCGCGGCGAGCTTCTTTGGCCGCAACTGGACGTATTCGAACTGCGCCTTGCTGCTGGTGATCTGGGAGCCTTCTTCCACCCAGTAGCCGCGCACTCCTCCGCCGCGCGATCCTGTTGCGCGGCTGCGCTCTTTCTCTATCGGCAGCCTGATCGAGTTCCCACGGATTGTTAGGTTCTCTGTTCGTGCGAGGATGTCTTGCGGTGAATGAATCTTCTCGAGGACCCTGTCCACGTACTCCGGCGGCACGAGGATCCCGCCCTCCGAGTCGATGCCTTCATTCAGGCCGGACGGTGCCTTGCGATCCACGATCGCGGCGATGCGGTTGTCGATCGATTTTCGTTCCTGGAACGACTTGACGCATGCGGCGAACTCGCCGAAGTTATCGAAGCCGCCTTTGGCCTCAGCGGTCTCATTGCGCGGCTCGGCCGGGGGTACCAGGCTTGTGAGCCGGTTCACGGCGCCGTCTACTGCCTTTTTGACCGCGTCGGCCACGGCCTTTCCGAGCTTGCCCGCCAGTTCATCGGCGACGCGCACGTCGGGGTTTTCGTTCTCGCTGCAGTCGCGCGCGATTCCGCTGCTGATGAGCGTTGCCGCGTCGGCCTCTGCGACCTGTATTTTCGCGCCGGCGCATTGACCGGACCAATCCTTGAGCAAAACCAACCATTTCATATTCATCTCCTCTCTGTTTTCCTGTCCTTTGAGGGACAGCCATCTTGGCTGTCTCAGGATTCGACAGGCTGGAAGCCTGTCCCACCAAAGCAACTGCCCGCCCCCGGCGATCTCCGGCCTGCCGATCCTGGGTAAGCGACGATGAGCAACAACGTCGCTTCCGAAACCCACAACGGCCCCGGCCTCGAGCGCCTAACGGCCCCGTCTTCGGTTTTCAACGTGGCACAGCCGTCTCGGCTGTGTGTTTTTCACAGGCGTGACGCCTGTGCTACTTTCTCACACGCGGCCGCGACGACGATCCAGCTCGTCACGCACAACCGCATCGGTGTCAATTCCACGCAACGCCGCCACCGGGTCCAGTCCGGCCACAGCCTTGCGATACTCGCCCTCCGACACAAACGCCACCTTTCCGCCTTCGCTGAAGCTATGGCGGACAAGCTTCTCCGGCGGCGCCTGAATCAGCACATCCTTCTTCTCCGTCTTTTCCGTATGTTCCGTGGGCAGCTCCGGCCCACTCTCCGGGATCATCATTCCCATCGCCTCGAGGAGCGAGTCCGGCACCGCCAGCCCCTTGCCGATGCTCTGTACGAGTGCGTCGGGATTGCTGGGGACCGGCGCCACCGCGTACTCGAGGAGCAGCCACTTGGCAATGATAAGCCGCACGTTTGCCCAGTCGGGCCTTGCGCTGAGTTCCTGCTTCGACGGTGGGCGTACCTCGACAGGGAGGAATCCGATGGACTTGCCCTTGAGGATTCCCTGTTGCACGAGTGCCCACACGGCGCTTGGCAGCCAGGGTGCGCTGCCCCAATCTTTGGGCTTGGTTGCGTATTGCGTTTTTGCGAGGATGCCCGCTCGACCGTTCTGTTCGTCGCGCTTCAACCACAGGGCGCGCCCGATGGGCAGCTCGTCGTAGCGATGCGCAAACGTCACCACCGGGTTCTTGCGAAACTGCGTGAAGTCTCCGCCGCCGGGCAGCACCACCTCGCCATCGCGGTCCGGAGAATCGGTGGTGATGAACGATTTGTCCGTGCGGTCTTGTTCGTCCGTGGTGAGCGTCTTGGTTGTTACGCTCTTGCGGCGGTACTCGTGTAAGGAATCTTTGGGCAATGTCTTGATCAATTCACCGAGTTCCCTGGCGCTTTCCTCGCGCATCGGGAATCCGAGCGGCCCCTCGACCAGGTGCGGCGAATGCCGCGAAGCCAGCCTGGGTTGTTCTCGCCAGTTTCGCATTGTCGGGTCCTCGTGTGTTTGTGTTGTCGTGATCGTTATCGTCATGGTCGTCAGCCTTGTTCTCTTGTGTGGCGTGCCGGATCATCGATGGGTGCGAGGTGCTTTGGGATGTATGGCACATCACCCCAGGGCGCGGGCCTGAGCCCGAGATCGCGTCGGACCATGTTGATCGTGAGCACGCCGGCGGCCAGGTATTTTTCGTGGTCGAGCCTCTGCTGCTCGCGGTTTTGCGGCACGGGGTCGTCGAACGCCACGAAGAGCCGCTCGTCGAATCGCGGGCAGAGGTCTTCGTTGATTGCGCCCTCGATCATTTTGCAGCGCGGTCGCACGGCCATCAGTGCGTGCTGGTAGTGGCCTGCTTCGGCGTTTGCCCGATTCACGTTTTCGGTCTCGAGCAGGCTGATCGGCACGTCAAACACATTGGCAAGCTCAACCTTTGTCATCTTGCGTCGGGCCAGGCCCTGGAGGTCCCTGGGCGGGAAGCTCGTCGGTGTCAGCTTCATTCCGCTCTCGGCTACGAGTATTCCGCCGGCGCCGCCCCTGCCAAACTTTTTCCTGAGCTTGTTTTCGAGTCGCTCGGCCTCGCGCCGTCCGATGGGTTCTTCGGGCGACACTATTGCATCGGGCCTGGCGCGGTTGTCGAGCACGGCGTTCTCATGTGCGAGGAGTTTTGCATCGATGACCACGTCTTCATACGCTGCCCGCATCGGGCCTATTCCTTCGCCGTAAGGATCTCGCAAGTTGGGAAACCGAAAATGCATCACCTCTTCACGGGGGTACGTGCGGGCGTTTGGGCTCCTGCCGTAGGTGTAGCTTGCGATGATTTTTTCGCGCGACCTGTTGATCCGTACGTGGTGGGATTGCAGCGGCCAGATCTGCTCGGGCGTGCCCAGGGCGTTTGCCGCTATCAGCCAGTATGCGTTGCCCAGGATTTCCTGGTAGAGGTCGGTGAGCTGCAGCAGCGACACCCGGGTCATGAACGGGTTCACTCGGTTGAGCAGATTGATGAGAGGATGATCGAGCACTTCCTCTATTTCTACGGCCTTTGCCAGGCGGGTTTCGAGGCCGGCACGGGCGCGTAGTGCGTTCTGCGCGGAGCGCCCCAATTGCCTTGTAAAGCACTTTGGCCGAGCCTGGCCGCGATTGGTCTGCACGTAGACCTTCAACGGTGTACTGCTGACGGCGTTTGCATTGATGCGCGCACAGGCGTATGCGACCCGCTGGTATTCGTCCAGCAGTTCTTCGTCGGACGGTGCCCGCTGCCGCCGGTAGAAGTCGATGTAGGTCGGGCCGGCATCGGCGTAACCCACGGGGGGCGGAGCGGCCTTTTCGGAAACCCAAAGCGCGGCATTTGCAAGAAAGTTGCGAAACGCTGATATCCCGCGCGGTCCAGCCATTAATCAATCCTCCGATTCAGGACTTGTTTGGTCGTCCAGTTAGTTGCTTTGATCTTTCGCTTTGTCAGATGTCTTCCCACAGTTCGTCGTTGTCGGCGGCCATCCAGTTTGGGTCGTCGTCTTGCGGGCGGTCGTCGGGCAGGCGTTGTGAACGCTGTGCGGCCTCAGACGCTGCGGCGGGGGCGTATCGATTGTGCGTCTTGTGTACGGTGGACAACTCTTGTGTCTTTTCGTCGGCTTCATCTTCCCAGAGCAGTGCCGTCCTGCCTCGATCGACCCCCGCCACAAGGTACCTCAGTGCGTCCATCGCGTGGTTGTCGCGGTCTTCCGGTTTCTCGGTGTCCTGACTTTCCGGATATGCATAGCCGTATGCCTCCTGGATGAGGGGTTGCATTTCGGGGATGTTGAGAATCTTGAGGCGGCCGTCGCGAATGCGTGCGGTTACGGCGGCGATGCCCGCCATTATGGAGTTGGGCGCCCGCCATATCACGTGATCGGCGCGCCGCATCTCGGCGATCTGATCCGCGCCCGACGGGTCCGCGAAATAGATCACGTCGTGCGGAATCTTCTTCGCGTGCAGGCCCAGCGACGTTCGGCGCTTGTAGCGGCACCTGTAAACCCATAGCACGTCGTCGTGATCGAGCGCCGCCACGAGCGCGCAGAACGGGTTGTTGAAACCCCAGTCGATCCCTCCATACAGATTCCCCGCCGGCCCAATGATTCTGCTATCAATGGTTCCGCCATCCTCGACGAGACACGAATCGAAGTTCGTGTACACGAGCCCTTCGTTCTGCACCCACTTGCCGTGCAGCATTCGGTCGCGCTCTACAGCGGGCAGCGCCTCCATCGCCTTGAGGAATGCCTTCGGGAGGTGCTCCTTGTTGTCGTAGGCCGACCAGTTCAGGCGCCCCCATTCGTCCGCATCCGGCAAGGGCTCGAGGGAGTCCGGATAAACCCTGTCGATGGCCATCCGGTGAATCCAGTGCCTGGGGCCTGCCGGGTTCGTGTCGAGAATGAGCTTTTGCAGGCACTCCTTGCCATCCTTGTCGGTTACCTGCTGCGCCAGCCGCGTAATCAGAAGCTGCACCATCGGCCAGGTAGTCTGCCGGGCTTCGTTCACAAATACCGTGACGTATTCGTTGCCGAGCAGCTTGTCGACCCGCTCCTCGCTGTCGAGGCCCTCGATAACGATCAGGCTGCCGTTGTCGAATTCCACCGACAGCAATCGCGTCTCTCGTTTCCGGTAGCACTTGGTGGGCATGTAGTCTCTGAGGAAACTCGAGAGGGTATCGCGCCAGATCGAAGCGTATGCGTGCACGCGGTGTTTGCGAGCGATGAGCTGCCGGGACCCGGGGAACCGGAGCGCGCGCATTACCATGTACTCGATTACCAGGATCGTCTTTCCCGATCGCGCGCCGCCGTCGAAGAGGATGCGTGTCTTCGCAGGGTTCGCCAGCAGCCGCCAGCCGGCGTCCTGTTTTGCGGTGCGCTTCAACGACCGGTTGTCCAAATGCCTGTCGACCGGATCTTCTGTTTGCAGTTTCTCTTCGTGCATTGTTTCAGCTTTCGTCCGGCGGTACGGTTCCGTCTTCGGGACCCTCGAATATCAGCGTTACCGACGACTTCTCGTCATTGTCCTGCTTCTCGTTTTGGGCGAGGCGTGTCTCCTCTTCAGCCAGCAGCTTGTTGAGTTTGCATATTCGGTCCTCGAGCCGGCAGGCGTCTTCCGGCCGCTGTTCGTCGACGGCCCGCTGATGGTCTTTGGTAAGATGGTTCAACATATCGAGTGCCCATCGAAACATGATCTTGCCGCGCTGCCGCTGCTCGAGGTCTCTCTTTATTGCCGCGTTCTCACGGGCCGCGTCCACCGCCTCCTGCCATTCGGGGTTGCCCGCCCAATCCCTGAAACTTGCCCGGCCGAAGCGCGGGAG
>JABMSA010000017.1 GCA_013202185.1 Planctomycetota bacterium | reverse complement strand
AGCCGGTGCCGGCCGAAGGAGAAAAGAGGGGGGCACGGTCGTCTAGCTTGCCAATCTTGCGCTCCTGCGGGACAAGCCCTGGCCTGTGCACACAAGTTTGACTGGACAAGTTGGATTTGTCGTATACCTTATGTTGCATGATGGTTCAGCACCAGGTCAAACGCACTCTGACGGCTCAACTCCCGGAGGTGTGCGCTGCAGTCGCCGCCGGTGCGACGACTTCCCGGACGACGATTGCTGACAAGCTGTGCGACCGTTTTGGTTTTCTGGATGCGACCGGGAAGCGCCAGCGCGGCAGTTGTCTGAAAGCACTTCGCGGCTTGGAGTCGATGGGGCACTTCAACTTGCCAGTTTCGCGGTCGCGAAAGTGGTGCGGAAGCTCCCCGCGCCGTTTGGAGCATGCCGTTGCCGCCCCTGTCGAAGTTCCTGAACGTGTAGACTGGGTGCAGAACCTCGAACTGCTTTTGGTGCGAACGGATACTGAGATGCGGGTCTGGAACGAGCTGATGGTTCGTGAGCACCCTTTGGGTAACGGTCCTTTGGTAGGTCGACAACTGCGTTATCTTCTGTTCTCCGACCATGGATACCTCGGGGCCGTTGGATTCGGTTCGTGTGCGCTGTATTTGCATGATCGAGATAAATGGATCGGCTGGGACCGGTCGCTGCGCGATGAACATCTGGACAAGATTGTATGCATGAGTCGCTTCTTGATACGTCCCAAGGTAAAATGTGCCAACCTGGCGTCGAAAGCTCTGGCGATGGCCTGCCGTGCTTTTTCGGTGGACTTTGAGAAGCGCTACGGATACCGGCCGTGGTTGTTGGAGAGCTTCGTTGATCCGCAGGAACACGAGGCCACGTGCTATCGTGCCGCCAACTGGACACGCGTAGGATCGAGCTGTGGACGGGGGCGCCAGGACAGAGACAAGCAGGCGAGAAAGTCGCGCAAAGACATTTACTTGTACGTTCTCGACAAACGTTTCCGCGAGTATATTGGCGTCCCGGAGCCGGTTCGGTATCCCCCCCTTGACGTTGTCGAGGCGGCGGATAATGACAGTTGGGCTGCCAATGAATTCGGAGGAGCGCCAATGGGTGACAAGCGACTGGAAAAACGGTTGATCTCGATCGCTCAGAGTAAAGCCAAGTCGCCCGGACAGTCGTTTCTTGAGACGGCCCAGGGAGATAGAGCGGCGGTGGCCGGTTACTACCGTTTCATTGATGCGCCTGCGGAGTCTCGGGTTGCCATGGGCTCGATTCTTCGCCCGCACCGCGAATGCACATTGCGAAGGATGAACAGCCTGGACGAAGCACTGTGCATTCATGACACCACCGATGTGAACTTCGCAACGCTGGCCGCCTGCGAGGGGCTGGGCGTCATCGGCACGAACCAGACCAAGACCAAGACCCGAGGTCTGCGGCTGCACAGCAGTTTTGTGGTCGATTCCGAGAACGGATTGCCCCTGGGTATTCTGCATGCAAACTGTTACGCTCCGCCACCCAAACGCGGAGGCAAGAAGAAAGATCCGCGCTACATTCCTGTCGAACAGAAGCAATCGTTTCGCTGGATCAGCTCCCTGCAGGCGTGCACAGAACTGACCGCCGAGCTCGAAAACACTCGTGTAATTCATGTGATGGACCGTGAAGGAGACTTCTTCGAGCTCTTCGCCGCATGGCGCGACGGCGCACGCGACGATCTGATCATCAGGGCCAAGAACGACCGGCGAACCAAATCGACCGTATCGCTGTTCCAGTGCGTCTGTGAAACTGAGGTACAAGCTTCGCTCACCGTCGATATCCCCCGCAAGAGCGCCAGACGCAAGAAGGGCAAGAACAAGGCGCAACCGCGCAGGCAGAAGCGACGGGCGACCCTTCAGGTTAGATACTGTCCTGTGTCGATCATGCCACCAAAGCATGGCTTGAGCAGCAAGAAGGCCCCCGTTGACGCCTTCATCGTGCACGTCAAGGAGCAAGTCCCTCCAGCCGACGGCAGCAAAGCCGTCGAGTGGTTCCTGCTCACTACACTGACTGTGGACTCGCCGGAAACCGCCGAAAAGGTCTTCCGTTGTTACGTAAAGCGCTGGCGTATCGAGGAATGGCACCGCGCGCTGAAAACCTGTTGCGGTGCCGAAGAGCCCGCCAACCGGACCGCCGAGCGATTGAAACGGCTGCTGGCCATCAACATGGTCCTCGCTTGGCGAGTCATGCTGCTGATGCTGCTCGGTCGGGAAATGCCAGAGCTGCCAGCTGGTGTTTTGTTCGCTGATGATCAAATCAAAGTCCTCAAACTCCTGGCTAAGAAGTGGCGCTCTCCGAAACCCACGAATCTACAACACTATGTTATTCTCATGGCTCGCCTGGGCGGATACCTGAACCGCAAAAGTGACGGCCCCCCCGGTGCCGAAATTTTGTGGCGCAGCCTGATTAGACTCACTAATATGTGCATGGGCTTCGCATTGGCCCAACTGGAATGAACTTGTCACGTCCATTTTATGTGGAAAGGCCAGGACAAGCCCTGATACGGCGGCAACAAAGCAGACCACGAGAAGTTTGCCTGCAAGATTGATACTGGGTGGTCGCTGTGCCAAATTTGGTTGCGGTCACAGGCTGCTTTGCGTAAAGACCAAGACAGAAAAGGTAAACGATGAGTGCTGAAGTCAAGATTGGTTTAATCGGGACGGGGGGAATTGGCAAGGTCAACGCCAGGGCGCTGGATGCAAATCACAGAGGAGAAATCGCCGCGCTATGCGACATCATCCCGGAACGCATGGACGAGTTCGAGAAGGAACTCGGCCGTCCGCTCAAGAAGTTCACTGATTTCAATGACTTGGTTGCGGATGACAGTGTCGAGGCCGTCTTTGTGGGAACCCCGAACCAAGTGCATGTCCCTGCTTCCCTTGCCGCGGTGCGCGCCGGCAAGCATGTCATGTGCACCAAGCCGTTATCCGATGCTTTGGAACCTGCCACGCGACTGGTCAAGGAAGCCGAAGCGGCCGGGGTGGTGAACATGATGTCTCTCAGCACGCGGTTTAGCCCGGATTGCCTCTACCTTAAGCGTGAGGCCCGTGAAGGCTTCTTCGGCGATTTTTACTATGCTCGCGCCAGGAGCGTCAGGCGTAGCGGGATTCCCGACTGGAACTTGGGATTCATTGAAGCCGGCGGCGGTGCATTCCGTGACATGGGTGTGCATGTTCTGGACGCTGCCTGGTGGTTAATGGGCATGCCAAAGCCCGTTTCCGCCACGGGAGTTGCCGGTGCCAAATTCGGCCCAAAAGGCATTGGCTACTCACAGTTTCAAAGCCCTCACGAGGACTACTGGAGCAAGTATGATTCGGATGACTATGCGGGGGGATTCATCAAGTTCGACAACGGGATAGGGCTCCAAGTCGAGAGCTTTTGGGCCTGTCATATGCCCCCGGAAGTGCAGGTCGAGCTGTTCGGCACCGAGGGGGGCGCGCGCCTCCGACCGGTGCAAATGTTCACCACCGAGTGCGGAGCGCCGAGGGATATGAAGACTGACATTCCCAAATGCTGGCCAGGCTCTTGGCAGAACATCGCGGAGCACTACTTGGATTGCATTCTCG
This sequence comes from Planctomycetota bacterium, assembly GCA_013202185.1. Taxonomy (GTDB): domain Bacteria; phylum Planctomycetota; class PUPC01; order JABMSA01; family JABMSA01; genus JABMSA01. The sequence goes on along the minus strand of JABMSA010000017.1, from coordinate 1,316 downwards.
ATGGGGTGGAGTGCATGTCCCCGCTGAGGCATGGTCTCATCGTGCAAGCTATGCTGGAAGGAGTGTTGAGGAGCACCGAGACAGGTCGCGAAACCAGGATGGACGAATTCTGTGATATACTTTGAAGATAGGGAGACAGACTGATGCGTACCAGGCTTGCATTTATCGGAGGAACCAGTGTCGAAGCCGTCAAAGCGGATGTCCAGTTCTGCGTCGAGCATGGCTTTGAGGGCTTGGAGTACAATTTCTGGGGCAACTTCGAGCAGCTTGACCGGGCCACCGTGGAGACGATACGAGAGATCCATACGGCGCAGGGCGTGAAATGCGTCATGCTCGGAATCTGGGGATGGAATCATCTGTCGAAGGATGCCGAAGAAAGGGCCAAAGCCAATGCCATGCTCAAACGAGCCATCGAATTCGGCAAAATCCTGGAAGCCGAAGTCCTGACGACCGGGGGAGGGATGTTTAGTGACGACTTGGACGAGAACGTTGCGGAGTTCGCCAAGGTTTTCCCGTCCCACTTGGAGGCGATTCAAGCGGCGGGCATGGCACCCTCGTTCTACGCCATCCACAGCAACAGCTTCTTTACCTCAGTTCAGGCGTATGAAAAGGTTTGGGAAACCTTTCCCGAGGTGGGCATCAAGTTCGATCCCGCTAACTGGCGGCATCACGGAGACGACTACCTTGCCGTTGTCCGTCAGTATGGCAACAAGATCACCCACCTACACATCAAGGAGCATCTCTCCCACGGCGGCGTCCTGGCGAGCCAACCCCCAGCGGGAATGGGAGATATCGAGTGGGGCAAAGTCTTCGCGTTTCTCTATGAGCATGATTACAGCGGCCCCATATCCATTGAGCCGCATGGCCCTGTCTGGTCCAAGGGAAAGCTCCGTGAAAAGATGCTGCTGCTGACCCAGCGGCACATTCAGCAGTTCCTCGTGTGACGTACCAACGACCGCATCCCAGTAGTCAGCGGCGGACCCGCCGCGCTACAGCACCTCCTTGAACCACTGGACGAGATTGCTGACGAATGGTTCCGCGTAAGCGTGGGGGCCATGCTCAATCCGGAAGCGGCATCGATTCTCAGCACCGTAAAGTCGGTAGATGGCGGTAGTCAGTTGCTTGACCTTTTCAAACCCGGAATACGGCCAGTGGATGTCGATGATGTTGTTTTGCACGAACAACGGACGCGGTGCGGCTGCTGCTACGACATGTTGCACATCGGCGACCTCCAGGTGGTCGAAGACGTAGGGAGAGATACCGCTCCAGCCTCCTTGCCGGTTCATGTATTCGGTGACGATTGCCTCATAGGTGGT
>JABMSA010000171.1 GCA_013202185.1 Planctomycetota bacterium | reverse complement strand
TGATGGCCGCTCCTTTCGACTGGGACCTGGGAGGTTTTCCCCGCAGCCCCGTGCCGGTGGATGCCATTCCGGATATCGGCGAGAACCAGCAGATAGTCTTTACCGAGTGGATGGGCCGCTCGCCGCAAGACGTCGAAGATCAGATAACGTACCCCCTCACGGTCTCGCTGCTGGGTATTCCCGGCGTGAAGTCCGTGCGAAGCTACTCCTACTTCGGCTTCTCGAGCATTTACATTATTTTCAAAGACGACATCGAGTTCTACTGGTCGCGCAGCAGGGTGCTCGAGAAGCTCAACAGCCTCCCGGCCGACACCCTCCCGCCGGGCGTGCAGCCGGCACTCGGGCCCGACGCAACCGCACTCGGGCAGATATTCTGGTACACGCTCGAGGGCCACGACGAAAACGGCAACCCAACCGGCGGATGGGACCTCCAGGAGCTGCGGTCGATTCAGGACTGGACCGTGCGCTACGCCCTTCTTGCAGCCGAAGGCATCAGCGAGGTCGCATCAATTGGCGGCTTTGTCAAGGAATACCAGGTAGACGTCGACCCCGATGCAATGCGAGCCTACAGCGTTACACTCGACGAGGTCTACAATGCGGTAAGAAACTCCAACATAGACGTCGGCGCACGCTCGATCGAGGTCAACAGAGTCGAGTACTTCATCCGGGGGCTCGGCTTCATCCGGAAACTCGAAGACCTCGAAAACGCGGTGGTCAAGGTCAACCAGAACGTGCCCATCTACGTCAGGAATGTTGCCCACGTAGCGCTCGGAGCCGCCCCCCGACGGGGTGCCCTCGACAAGGAGGGCGCCGAAGCCGTTGGCGGCGTGGCAGTGGTCCGATATGGCTCGAACCCCCTGGCCGCCATCAAGAAAATCAAGGAAAAGATAGAAAAGATAGCGCCCGGCCTGCCCGCCAAGGCCATAATCGATTTCACCAAAGTCACCAAGGCCGAAATAGAAGCGTTTGCCGCCGAACAGGATTTCGAGGCATTCGACGGAGCGGCCCTCGACCAGGAAGCATGGACCATCTGGCTCGAAAAACACCGCGATGCGCGCCCGGAGTGGGTGAAACTCAGCCGAGTGACCATTGTGCCGTTCTACGATCGAACCGGCCTCATCTACGAAACGCTCGGCACGCTCAAGACCGCCCTCACCGAAGAAATCCTCGTTACGATCATTGTGATCCTCGTGATGGTGATGCACCTGCGAAGCTCGGCATTGATCGGCGCTCTGCTGCCGCTCGCGGTGCTCATGTGCTTCATTGCAATGAGAACATTTCACGTAGACGCCAACATCGTGGCCCTCTCCGGCATTGCCATCGCCATCGGCACAATGGTCGATATGGGCATCATCATATGCGAGAACATCCTCAAGCATCTCGACGAGGCGGACCCTGACGAAAACCGCCTCGAAGTCGTATACCGGGCCGCCAGCGAGGTGGGAAGCGCCGTGCTCACCGCCGTAGCAACAACCGTCATCAGCTTCTTGCCGGTATTCACCATGGAAGCCGCCGAAGGCAAACTCTTCAAGCCGCTGGCCTATACAAAGACGTTCGCACTGGTATCTTCACTCATCGTGGCACTCGCCATCATCCCTCCTTTAGCACACATTCTGTTCACCGGAAAAGTCAGGAGCAAAACGCTCCGTCGAGTTTTCTATGCCGGCCTCTTCGCGGCAGGAATAGCCATCTCAATTTGGGCCAGTTGGTGGGCGGGAGCCATCGTAGCGCTCATGGCCGTCTATCAAGTAGTCGAAGAATGGCTGCCCGAGCACATCGCAAAACTTTTTCATCGCTCCGCAACGTGGCTGGCGGCCATTGTGATTGCGCTTGTGCTAACCAGCCATTGGCTTCCGCTGGGCCCCGAGAAGGGCATGACTCGCAACTTCATATTCGTAGGCGGCTTGATTGGCGGGCTGCTGCTGTTCTTCCAGATTTTCCAGAGAATATACGAGCCGCTGTTGCGGTTTTGCCTCAACCACAAGATGCTTTTCCTATCGCTGCCCGCCGTGATCGTTTTCATCGGCATAGGCGGGGTCTGGCTCGGGTTCGACTTTGTTTTCGGGTGGCTGCCCGAGCCGGTTAAAACCTTGCGGCCAGTCTCTTATATAGCACACACATTCCCCGGGCTGGGCAAGGAATTCATGCCGCCGCTCGACGAAGGCTCCTACCTTTTCATGCCCACTACCATGACACACGCATCGATAGGCGAAGCACTCGACGTGCTCCAGAAACAAGACGTCGCCATGAGAGGCGTTCCCGAAGTGGAATCAGTAGTAGGCAAGCTCGGACGCGCCGAAACGCCGCTCGATCCGGCCCCCATCTCGATGTTTGAAACAGTCGTAAACTACAAGCCCCAATACATTATAGACCGCGACGGACACCGCCAAAGCTTCCGATTCGAACCCGACGAAATAGATTACGTCAGAGACAAGACCGGCCGGCCGCTCCCGGCCCCCGACGGCGACCCCTACCGGGTCATGGGGCGATTCGAATGGGACGACGAGGGCACCCTCATCCCCGACCCCAACGGCATGCCGTTCAGGATGTGGCGCCCGCCGCTGGATCCGAAGCTCAACGCGGGCCGCAAAGCATGGAAAGGCATCAATAAGCCCGACGATATCTGGGCCGCCATCCTCAAAGCCACCGCAATGCCCGGCACAACCTCCGCCCCGAGGCTGCAGCCCATAGCCGCCAGAATCGTCATGCTTCAGAGCGGCATGCGCGCACCGATGGGTGTCAAGGTCAAGGGGCCCGACCTCGAAACCATCGAGAAAGTCGGCCTCCAGATAGAAAAATTCCTCAAGAGCGTGCCATCGGTCGAACCGGCCGCCGTCGTAGCCGACCGTATCGTCGGAAAGCCGTACCTCGAGATCGACTTCAACAGGGAGGAAATCGCCCGATACGGCCTCACCATTCGGCGCGTCCAAGTGGCAGTAGAAGTGGCCATAGGCGGCAAACGCCTCACCACAACCGTCGAAGGCCTGGAAAGATACCCCGTGCGCGTCCGATACCCGCGCGAACTGCGCGACTCAATCGAATCACTGGGCAAGATTCTCATTTCCACGCCAAGCGGCGTCCAGATACCAATCACCCAACTTGCCGAGATCAAGTACGTCCGTGGGCCGCAGGTCATCAAGAGTGAAGACACACGCCTCGTAGGCTACGTGACATTCGACAAGAGGCCCGGTCATGGCGAAGTAGACGTGGTGGAGGATTGCAAGCGGTACCTAAAAGCCAAGATCGCCAGCAAAGAATTTATCGTGCCCTACGGCGTGGATTATGAATTTGCCGGCAGCTACGAAAACCAGGTCCGAGCCGAAAAGAAACTCTTGATCGTTTTGCCACTGGCGCTTTTCATCATCTTCATCATCCTCTACCTGCAATTCAGGTCCGTGCCCACAAGCCTCCTCGTATTCGTCGGTATCGGGGTTGCCTGGGCCGGCGGATTCATCATGATCTGGCTCTACGGTCAACCCTGGTTCCTTGATTTTTCCGTCTTCGGCACCGACATGCGCGAGCTGTTCCAGGTACATCCCATCATACTCAGCACCGCCATTTGGGTGGGCTTCCTCGCCCTATTCGGCATAGCCAGCGACGACGGCGTGGTCATTGCAACGTACCTCGACGAGTCCTTCGCCCGCAGGAAAACCACCACGGTAGCTCAAATCCGAGAGGCAACCGTCGCCGCCGGAAAACGGCGCGTTCGACCCTGCCTCATGACAACCGCCACAACCGTCCTCGCACTCATCCCCGTTCTCACCTCAACCGGCCGTGGGGCGGATATCATGGTGCCGATGGCCATTCCGTCCTTCGGCGGAATGATGTTCGAAGTCATCACCATGCTCGTGGTGCCGGTCCTCTACTGCCTCGTGAAAGAACTCAAGCTCAAGTTCGGAGTCAAGGACGTTCACTTCGAGCAAGGCGAGGACCAGAGCCCCGCCTGATGAGCCGGCGGCAGGCACGCACCCGTGCCTCATCCGGGCACGTTTCTCCGGCCACACCGGCTTTGTTCTTGATTCAACCCGCGTATTCGTGGTAGCATTAGCCTGTGCCCGCGGCGAAAAACACCGAACTTTCGCCCCCTGCCAAACGTCTATCAAGGCAGGAGACACAGAGCCGCCGCGAGCATATGTTGCTTATGAATCAGAAACCCGACGCGCCCAACGAAGATCGCCTCAGGCCCCTCCTCGACGCTGTTCGAAGAAGGCTGCTGGCGCGCAAATTCGGAAGCCTGGCGTGCCGCAACGTGCTTGTAGCACTGGCCCTTGTCTTGCCGGCGGCGGTTTTCTCTGCGTTTCGCCCCGGCCCGCAACTGCCCGGCGCAGCAGCCGCGCTCTGCGGCCTGGGAATACTGATGGCCATTGCCCAGGCTCTTGCACACCGGCCCGGTACGATCGACGCCGCCCTCTACGTCGACAAACACTTCAATCTCCAGGAGAGGCTGTCGAGCTTCGTAACGATGGCGGCCGCCGATGTGCCGTCAGCCGTGCAAGCCGCCCTCGCACAAGACGCCTTCGCACACGCACGGCGCATACAGGCAAGCGTCGCCTGCCCGCTGTCGATCCCCCGCTCCGCCCCATTCACCGGGGCGGCGCTCTTTTGCGTGGCCGCGCTGCTCTTCGGCACTGCCACGCAGGGCAACGCCGGCGGTCCCGTGCACGTGATAAACCAGCTCGACCCCATGAGGCTGGGCGGCGACGTCTCCTATGTGCCTGTCAACCTCTCGCCCGAACTGCAGGCCGCGCTGGACAAGATCCCCAACGCGCCCGCCGACGACCTCGACGCCACGCTCGGCCGCCTCGACGATCTGCTGGGCAAATTCAGGGCCATGCAGGGCATCGCCGAATCGCTGGATGAAAGCCACGCCGGCGATCTCGACGCCGAAGACATAAAGGCCATGCTGCCGGACACGCCCAACGCACGCACGCGGCTCAAGGCGGCGCTCGAACAAGCGGCCAAAGAACTCGGCGCCGACAAAACCCTGGCAGAGGCCGTGCGCAAGGCACAAGAGGCACTTGCCCGGGGATCGGAGGAGGATCTCGCAAAGGCCCTGGGGAAACTCATCGGCAAGCTCGCGACCGAAACGGCCGGGCATCAGCTCGACAACCTCAAGGCGCTGAAAGAGCAGCTCGTCGAAGCCCGAAACGCCGAGCCCGACGACGGCGGCGGCGTTACGCGGATTGTCACGACGGGGCGCACCATCGATGACAACGGCGCTCCGGATGCGGCGTTGTCGCCGTTTCCCAAAGACGCCGCAATCAAGGCCAGGGGAGCCGTCGAAGCGGGCAGGGTGCCCGCGCGCTACCGCTGGTTTGTAGAAAGGTACTTTCGAGACGACGAAAGCCCGGCGGATCGTGCGCATCCGCCTTCTTCGAGCCCTTGAACCATCCCCGAGCACAGAAGGAAAGGAATCTTCTGAAACACATTCCGTATGTAATCCTCACGTTCATTGTGTATCCCATCGCCGGCGTGGTGGTGGGTTACCTTGGAAGTCGAAGCATGGGACCCGGAGCGGGCCCGGCAACCGTGCGCCTGGTTCTGCTTGTGCAGTGCGTTTTGCTGGGGTGCGTGGTGCCGTTTTTTTGCTCAGCAGATGCCGCCGCCCGGCCGATAACAAATGCGGCAGGAGCATTCATCAGAGCGTGTGGCATTATCGCGGCCTCATGTGTCATCGCGCTGGTATTGGCCTTGATCGCAGGCAGGCCGCTTCCGCCAGCTTGGGCGGTGCGCTCGGCAGGAATTCTCGTGGGCTTCGCCCTGGTCCTGATCGGCATCTGTTCAATCGCCGGGCGCCTTGGTGCCGCCGCACCGGTCCGGCAAATGGCGGCGTATGCGGTGGCGGCGCTCATGCTCGGCACGGTCTTCTATGCCAACCCGGCGGTTGCCGCAACGCGCGGCAAGGCCAAGCTTGCGGCGGTGCAAACGGCCGTGGCCGCCAACCCGCTGGTGTGCGTGGCGGGGGCCGCACTCGATTACGACATCATGCTTTCGCGCCGCGCAGAGCCGTCCTTGTATACTCAGTCGCTCATCGGGCCCGACCATCTTTATCGCTACCCAAGATGGTGGGCGGCCGGCGCGGCATATTCCGCCGTCGGGCTCGTTATGTTGTTTATCTCTTTCATAGGAAGCAAAGAATCACTCAAGGCGACAGGAGAATGACAAATGAGAACGTTATGTAATGTCATGGCAGCTTTGGCGGTGGCCGGCCTCATCTGCAGCGGATGTGGATCGAAAGACGAAACGGCCCAGGCCCCGGATCAGCCGAAGGCGCCCAAGCGCACGATCGACGAGTCGGTCACGGCGGCGATCACGTTCCTCAAGGCCAACCAGAACGAAGACGGATCGTTCGGCAAGGAGCGCCCCGGCGTGGGCATCACGGCGCTCGCCCTTTACGGAGTTGCCACCAGCCGCCACGTAAAAGACCCCGACGTGCAGCAGATGATCGACAAAGCCGTTGGCTACATGCTGCCCTACCAGCGTGAAGACGGCTCGATAAACAACGACGTGAAGATGCTCGCCATGTACAGGACATCGCTTTCGATCATGGTCCTCAACGCCATCGACGCCGAAAAATACAAGGATGCCATCGAGCGCGCGCAGGAGTACCTCAAAAGCTCGCAATTCAGCGAAGCGCTCGGCAATCTCACGCCGAAGGACTGGGCATACGGCGGCTGGCGATACTCGAGGGAGGTGGAAGGCGCGCCCGACCCGGACCTCTCGAACGTCCAATTCGTGATCACGGCCCTGAAGGAATCGGGCCTGTCCGAAGACGACCCCGCATTCGAACGGGCGATCACGTTCCTGCAGCGGTGCCAGAACCGCACCGAATCCAACGACATGCCCACCTCGGCCAACGATGGCGGCGCCTTCTATGCGCCCAGGAAAAGCAAAGCCGGCACCGTAACCCTGCCCGACGGCACTGAGGACTACAAGTCGTATGGCAGCATGACCTACGCACTGCTCAAGAGCTACCTCTTCTGCGGGCTGCCCGCCGACGACGCACGTGTTCAGGCCGCTTACAAGTGGATCACCGAAAACTACAGCGTAGACGAAAACCCGGGCGTGGGGCAGGAAGGCCTGTTCTACTACTACCTCGGCATGGCCCGGGCACTCACCGCCCTGGGAGAGGATACCATAAAGACACCCGACGGCCGCGTGCACAACTGGCGCGAAGAGCTTTCCGCCAAGATCATCAGCATCCAGAAAGACGACGGCTCGTGGACCAATCCCTCCGACCGATGGATGGAAGGCGACCCCGCGCTCGTTTGCGGCTATGCCGTTACCGTGCTCAATCACTGCGATCCGCAGTAGAAACCAAGCCCGACGGTAACACCGCGATGTACTGTGATCGGTGCAAGGTAAAGATGAAGGAGGAGAAGCGGAGCTTTCACAAACAACGCAAGTGGAGCTGCCCCAAGTGCAGCCGCGTGCGCATGCAACAGCCGAACGGCGGAAAGGGCGCGAAGCCGTAATCGCAACGCGTCCTGGTCGCCCGTACGGCCATCACAAAAAAAAAGGAGGAAGGAATGGAAAGCGAGGGCCTCAAAGACAAGGTTCTCCAGGTGATGGAGTTGGGCAGGGAGATATTTGTCTTTTCAACGATCGACGACGAAGGCCGCCCGCACATGCGGTACATGGCTACGCTCGATTACGAAGATGACTATTCCGCCTTCTTCCTCGGATGCACCATGTCGTCCAACAAGGTGCGGCACATCCGGCACAACCCCAACGCACAACTGCTATTCGCCGCGCCGGATTACCTGCATGTGGCCACGATCTCCGGGCAGGCATCCATTATCGACTCGATAGAGAAGAAACGACAGCTCTGGGAAAAGTATCCTGTCGTGGCCGGGTACCTCAAGGCGCCCGACGATCCCGATTTCGGGATGATCCGCTTCGAGCCCGAGCACGCCGACCTTCTGGATTTCAACAACGGCTTCTATGCCACCAGGGTGCCGTGGGACAGCCCCGTGCCGGCAGAAGCGTCCGTGGCATAGCACCCCGCGCTGCTATTCTCGGGGCTTGATGTCTTCGAGCGGGTCGGGATTACCGAAGTCCGGGCCCGGGCCGCCGGCGGGCTTCGCCCATCGGACGGCGTTGGTTATCACGCGCAGCACGTTTTCGTCGTAGTAGATCGGATACGTCTCGTGGCCGGGTCGGAAATAGAAGATCTTGCCGGCCTGCCGATGGAAGCAGCACCCGCTGCGAAACACCTCGCCGCCCTCGAACCAGCTTATGAACACCAACTCGTCGGGCTCGGGGATGTCGAACAGCTCACCGTACATCTCCGTGTGAGGCAGCTCGAAATAGGGGCCGATGCCCGCCGCGATCGGATGTCCCGGCGAGACCACCCACAGGCGTTCCTTCTCGGCGATTTCGCGCCACTTCAGGTTGCACGTGCTGCCCATCAGGCTTCCGAAGATTTTTGAGAAGTGCGCCGAGTGCAAGACGATCAGGCCCATGCCCGCAAGCACGCGCTTCTTCACGCGCGCCACGATCTCATCCTTCACCTCGCCGTGGGCTATGTGGCCCCACCACGTGAGCACGTCCGTGCTGTTGAGCACTTCCTCGGTGAGGCCATGCTCTGGCTCGTCGAGCGTGGCCGTGCGCACCTCGAAGCCCGGCTGAGCCGCCAGGTGCTTGGCGATCGCCCCGTGCATTCCCTCGGGGTAAAGCTTGCCGATAGCTTCGTTCCGCTTCTCGTGACGATATTCGTTCCAGACTGTCACACGAATAGTGTCTGCCATTCTACGGCTCCCTTGTCAAAATGTTCGCGCTGTGTCCTTTGGCCGGGGCCCCCACTGCAGGTGCGCCAGACCACCGTATGTTTGGGCGTATTGTACCGCCTTTCGGGGCGCATTCAAGGCAATTTCCGCGGTTGCAAAATCACGGCCGCCCCAATGTGCCCGAGATGCGCGCAAGCTGCAATTCAGCTCACACGCGCGGGCACCCTTCGGAGCACCTCCAGTTCATTCAGCCGTTGGATAGAACGGCAGGAAGCTCGCGTTGGGGCTGATGCCGAGTATCTCGTCGCCCCGCCAGGTGAATTGATAATCTACGCCGTCGGTCGTCTCGGTATACTTGGTTGTCATAATTCTCAAGTTCGGATCACTCATCAGCCGGCTTCAGCAGCTTCACTACTTCCTCAACACCTGCATCAACGCCCGCCGGATCACTGCCGCCGACGATGAGGCCCCGCCACTTGGGAGGCGTCTCAGCATACAGGCGAACGTTCTGGTCCGACTCCGGGCCGGCGTTCGGGTTCCAGCCCATCTTCCGCTTGTAGTACGGCCGCGTGAGGGTCACCGCGCAGCGGCCCGGCCCGGGGAATGTGTGTGTCGTCACGACAGGCAAAAGCGCGTCGTGCACATTCTGATGGTCGCCGGCCGGCCTCGAGGCCGCGTAGAGGCAAAGCGCCGCAACGTAGTGGCTCTCGGTGCGGTTGCCGAGGATGATGTCGGGCCGCTCGATGAACGTGTGCGATTCGTCTCGCCATGTTGACAGCGAGTTGTGGGCGCCTTGGATGCGGGGGCTGTTGCGCGTGATGCGCGCCGGCTTGCCGTATCTCGCTTCGATGGCTTGCGCCAACTTGCGCGCCGACGGCAGCCACATCGGGCTTTCGCAACTGATCGTGATGCCCTCGGGGCCGCGCACGTTGAGGAACCCCGCGATGTCTTGCCGGCCGATCACTACGCTTTGCGTGGGCTCGTATTCGACCGCCGCTTGCACGGCAACCTTCCCTCGCAGCTCGGCATCGCCGCCTGCGCGCTCGCGCCTGCCTTCGTAAAGGCGAATCTTGCCGTCGGTCGACAGAACGAACATCCGCGCCATCGACGGCTCGATCATCGTATTGACGGTCGTGCGCTCGCGCTCGATGTTGAACGGAACGGCGCAGCCGGCCGAGACGTCGTAGAGGTTTCGGATGTCTTGCCGGTTGATCTCGAGCTTCAACGTTTTGCTGATAGCCGCAAAGTGAACGACGCCCGGGTCAAATCCATACGCGCCCTCGCGATTGAAAATCGTCATGTAGCGGTTCGGGTTGCCTTCGCGTGCGCGGAAGGCAATCTCGACGGATCGCGGCTCGGCGTTGCCCATGCGCCCCCGGGCGGTTGTGCCGGGCAGCGTTGATGTTTTCCACACGTAATCGCGATAGCCGCCGCCCTTGCGTGTCCATTTCCACGCGGGCCAGCCTGCATCCTCGCCGATGGGCCGCGGGGAGTATTCCTGCGCCACGACGCCCTCGGGCCGAAAGTTCATCTTCTTGAGCAGATTCTCGATATAGAGGCTGATGCCCTGCTGAAACATCGAGCCGTTGGGCCAGTCGGCCCAGTTGTGGCCGTAATGCATGTGGTAGGTGTCGGAGAGGAACCATTCGCGGCCGACGGGGTAACCTATCACGGTTGCCAAGCCGTTGCCGAATTGATTTTGGATGATCGCCGGCCGGCCGTCGGTGAACCTCGCGAGAACCGTTCCGCCGTCGGCCTTGAACGTGCAGTAGAGGTTGCGCTTGCTGTCTGAATGCTGCTCGATGCCCTGCACTCGTTCTTCACTGAAGACGTTTCCGCCGGACCATCGTCCGAAGAGGGCCTCGTTGTTGCTGGGGCTCTTTAGTGCGGAATCGGCGATCACGGCCTTGCCGATGAATTCGTCGAGTTGAGCGCCGAAAACGTCGGCCAGCCTGCCGGCGCCTTTCTGCTGCATGTCGGCGCCGTAAACTGCGGGAGCGCTCGTTGCGATAACCTTGCCGCCATCCTGAACGTATTGGCGGACGGCGCGCACGATGTCGGCCGGCAGCGCCTGAACAGCGGGCATGATCAAAAGCTCATAGCGGCTCAGCGCGCCTTCCCTCACCTGGCGCTCGGTCACGAAATCATGCGTGAGGTTGATCATGTTGAGAAGGCGATCCCAGCCGACACAGCCAATCCTGTGGTAATTGCTCGGTCGCTGCCCGAAGCCGTACGTGCCGCCGCTCCAGTCACTGGTGAACGACTGGTAGATGTCGGTGGTCGCTGACAACAGCACGGCGGTCTGTGGCGCGGGGACAGTATGGCGCATCTCCGGCGCCATGCCCTGTGCGCGCTCCTGGAAGCGGCGCCAGTCGAACAGGGTCGACCACTTGGGGCGGAAGTCGGGGTAGAGGAGGTGATCGGGCCAGAAGAACGCGCGGAGCATCGGGACCGGCCACGTGTGGAGAACGTAGGACCCGTGCATATAACCGGAGAACGCGTACTGCGAGAAAGCGTTGCCGCCGCCCGAGTGCGTGTTGCAGGCGGAAAAGTGCGTGCTCGACAAGCCCCGCCGCATGTCGTCCCAGATGCTTTGCGTCGACCCGCCGTAGGGCACCACGCCAAGCTCCCGAACGAGCAGCTCATTATTGCGAGACGACCGCGCGGTGTTGCCTTCGCCTGCGTCTCCCGACTGCATGGCGATCGGGAGATCGGGCGCCGCCGCTCGGACCGCCGTTATCACCGGGCGGAAGTACTCCACATAATCATGCTGGCGCCAGCGCACGTCGTCGACAACAGCCAGCCGCTGTTCGGCTTCTGTTTGGGGCTCGGGTGGTGCGTGGCGATTGTTTTTCAGCCATTCCTGCTTTCGTGCTTCGGCCTCGGGGCCGCCGTACTCGATGTCGCTGCTGCCTACTTCAACGGCCACAACGGGCACGCCCGATTCACGGATGTGCTCGAGCAGGGCTGTAACGTACTTCGAGAAAGCGGTGGCGACTTCGGCGTTGAAAATATTGGGCGGATTGGCCACCCTCGCCGGAGCATTGCTCGAGCCAAAACTGCCGCCGCTCGCAACGCGGCCCCTGATCGGGTTGCCGGCGTCGTCGATCAGGACCGCAGCGTTGCCCAGCTTCTGTTGCAGCCACTCGGGCGGGCTGGACTGGTTGACGACGACGCACAGCCAGAGCGACAGGCCGTACTTCTTCAAGCGGCCGAGCACTGAGTCGGCGCGTGACCAGTCGAACCTGCCCTCTTCCGGCTCAACATAGCGCCAGGTGAAGATGTCGCCGTCGGTCGGACAGATGTAATCAATTCCGTAGGCCGCCGCCCTGTCGTAGAGCCTGTCGATTGTGTAGCCGTGCTGCTTGAAATACCGTGCGAGGTCGGCGTCTTCGTGCGGCTCGACTGCCCACGACCACCCGAGGCGGAATCCGTCGCCTGCGATCTTTTCGTTGGGGCCTTCAGCAACGGGATCCAGCGGCAGCTTTTCGATGTCGAACGGCACCTGGCCGGCCGCAGTATCGTTTACGAGTTTTCCGGCGTCGTCGAGTGCCTTGGCGGTCTTGTCGTAGTATCCCAGTCAGCGGTTGGCCACCTCGGGCACGAACGACGCGAAGGCGTTCACTTCCTGGGCAAGGTTCGGGTGTTCTGCTGCAGCGGCGTAGCTGACCATGGAGATGGCCGTTACGTCCATCGCCTCGAGGTGATCGAACAGCCACAGGCCCTCGATGAGCATGTCTTCAGGGATCGACTCGGGCATGTCGAGCCCGAAGCCGCGCCCGTAAAGGTACACGCACTTGAGATCCTGCGCCTGCTTGAGCCCGCGCATTGCCAGGGCCCGGCAATCTTCGAACCCGTCGAGCACCCGGTGCATGCGGCTCAGTTCGCCGGCGCTTCCGGTTTCTGCCCCGGCCGTTGCCCCGATAGAAATGAGAACGACGGTGACGATCAATGCGGCGCATGATCGAAGCGCCCTGCTATGCCAGTTTATCCTTGCCATCTTCACTGCTCCTTTCGCCCAAGAGAATACATGGAAACACTTGCCGACTCCCGCTCGGAAGGCGGCACACGCCCTATACCGTGCAACGCGCGCCTTGTCATGCGTGCGTTACCTTTTCTTTCGCGTTTTCACCAGGACCGTGGCGAATCCCTTGCCTGGGATGCGAACGCTGACGGTGTCCTTCGCAGGCAATTTCGCCGAGCCGTCCTTCATTGGGCGTTCCATCAGGTCGGTTTCTTTTGCGCTGCTGAGGATGCCGAAGCCGGTCTTGTCAAACTTGATCTTTGCGGTTGTACGCTTGCCGGCCATCTCGATGAGCCGGATGATTATGCCGTCGTCTTTTTCCGCCTTCTTGACAGCCGAAACCACCACGTTGCCCGGCGACACGGAAAGCGGCTCCAGCGACGTCGGCAGGGAACCCTTGTGGATGTCGCACAGGCCCTCGGCAAACTCGGCCTCCGCGTAGAACCGCCCGAGCCGTGCATCAACGTGAAGGGAGGCCAGATTAAGCTTTGCCCTCAAGCTGTCCAGATCAATCATGGTGATCCCTTTACGCCGTTAGGAACAGTCCGTCATCACTTTTGGCTCTTCGGCCAGTCAGCCGAGCGGGTATGCCTGCGCGCCGCTCAACGAAACAGGTATTATGCGCAAAGAGCGGGCGTTTTCCCAGCCAATAAAGCAGTTTGCAACGTCCCAAAAGTGGTTGGGAATAGGACACTAAGACAGTGAGGCCATGTACCTCTCAATGCTAACTTCCGCAGCAAGGGGCCAAACAGACGTCAAAAGTATCTTGTGTACCAAGAAGCCCCGCCCTAAAGAACGGGGCCAGGCGTCGGCCGTCTCCGCCAGATGGCGGATACGCCCAACGTAAAGCCCCATGAATGGGGCTACAGAACATCAGCCCATCGGTATTCCAGCGGCGCGCCTGAACGCGCGATGATCTCTGCAGCCCGCTTTAGCGGGCTTCGCGGCCGGTCTCCAGGCCGGCCGTTTAGCCCCGTCCTT
>JABMSA010000170.1 GCA_013202185.1 Planctomycetota bacterium | reverse complement strand
TTTTACCTGGAGCGCCGGAGAGGCGGTGGAGATTTCATCCAGGAAGATCGTGCCCTTATCGGCCGCTTCGAATTTGCCGTGCTTGTCGGAAACGGCTCCGGTGAAGGAGCCTCTCACGTGGCCGAAAAGCTCACTTTCCAACAGTGTATCGGGAAGAGCGCCGCAGTTTACCTCCATGAAGGGGCCGTCGTGCCGGGAAGAATTGTGGTGGATGGCCCTGGCGATCATTGTTTTGCCGGTGCCGCTTTCGCCGGTGAGCAGCACCGTGCTCTTGGTGTCGGCTACTGCACCGATAAGCTCGTAGATGCGCTGCATCTTGAAATCCTTGCCGACGAGGTTGTGGAAGCCGAGCCGGCTGTCCAACTTCTGCTTGAGGTCCTCGTTCTCGGCCTTCATTGTCTGTACCTCTATGCACCGGCCGACCATCATCTTGATTTCTTCGTCCACGAGCGGTTTGGTGAGGTAGTTGAAGGCTCCGAGCTTGATCGACTCGACGGCGTTCTCGACGGTGCCGTAGGCCGTGGTGAGAATTACCTCGGTGAGGGGGTGCTCCACCTTGACCTTCTTGAGCACGTCGAAGCCGCTGAGGCCGGGCATGCTCACATCGGTAATGATGAGGTTGTATGGCTCGTTGTGGAGGAGCGCCAGAGCTGACGCGCCATCTGAAGCGGTGTCGACCCGATGATTCTCGAACCTGAGCAGTTCGGTCAGCGACCCGCAGACGATCGGATCATCATCGACGACCAATATGCGATTTTCGGCCATTGATGTTACCTTTCTTGTAACGGCGGCAGGGGCCGGCGGGCGGCATGCCGCAATCGATGTGCGTTACAACGGAACGCGCACCTCGAACGTTGTTCCTTGCCCCTTTGTGCTCTCGACCTGTATGGAGCCGCCGTGTTTTGCAACGATGTCGCTGCATATTGTAAGCCCGAGCCCCGTGCATTGTGCGGTGTCCTTGGTGGTGAAAAAAGGCTCGAAGATCTTGTTCATTGTCTCGGGCGATATTCCTTTGCCCGTGTCTTCAAACCTGACCATCAGGTTCGAATCTTCCATTTCGGTGCTGATTACAAAATCGCCGCCAAGAGGCATCGCCTCGTAGGCGTTGCGTATGATATTTGAGAAGACCTCCGAGAAGTTCGAAAACCGTGCGCTCGGAATGTTTCCGCCGAAGTTGGTCTTGAGTGTTATGTTGTTTCTTATCTGCAGGGGGCGCAGCTCGCGTGTTGCAGATGCTATCAGCTCGTTCACGTCATGGTCTTCTATTCCCTTGCCTATGGTGCGGGAATAGTCCAACAACGACCGAACGATCTTCGACATGCGCTGGAGCCCGATGCGGCATTCGCTGAGGTAGTCGGCCACCTTTTCGTTGCCGTTGTTGTGCTTGAGTGCCATATTGGTAAATCGCAGCACGCCGTCTAGAGGGTTGTTGAGCTCGTGTGCCACGCTTGCGGCCAGCTTGCCTATTGTTGCAAGCTGCTCGGCCTGGGCGAGCCGCCGCTCGATCTGAAGTGCTCTGCCCACGTCTTCCACTACGAGCGTGCCGCCGAATTCGCAGTTGTGCATGCTCAGTGGGGCGCACGTTACGTCCAACAGGAGTTCTTTTTCATCCGGCGATTTGTATGGCACCTGCTGCAGGGTGGTAGCCTTGCCCTCGCTCACGCAGGCCTCGAGCACTTCCGGCCACTTTTGTTGTCCTTTCGGCTCGATCCTGAGCTTCAGCAGGCTCTTGCGGCCCACGTCGTCTTCGGTGAAGCCGAATGTCTCGCTGGCTGCTTCGTTGTAGAAAGTCACCCGCAATGCCTTGTCGAATGTGACAAGGCCCAGCGAAATGCTCCTGAGGATGCTGTCGTGAAAGCCCTGCAAGTGGGCGACCTCGAAGTTCGCATTCACGAGGCGCCGCGTGGCCTCCTCCACCTTTTCGGACAGCGAAAGGTTCTTTTCTGAGAGCTTGCGATACGACATACCGTTGCGGATCGACTCGGTCATGGTTTCAGTCAGGGCCTGGAGCATTTCCAGGTCGTTCGTTCCGAACGCGTCGCCCGAGCGTTTGTCGCTTACGTTGACCACGCCGATCAGCCTGTCGTTGTCGAGCAGAGGCGCGCTCAATAGCGAATTGGTCTTGTAGCTGCGCGAGGTGTTGCGCACGTGTGCGAAGCGGACGTCCTTGTCAATGTCTTCGATAAGAAGGGGCTGGCGATTTGTGGCGACCCACCCGGCTATGCCGCGTGAAATCTCTTGCCGTTGGCCGGGGCCGTACGACCCGTCGGTGCCGATGATCTCGACCAGGCTCAGCTCGTCGGCATCCTGGTCGTACAGCAATATCGAACCCGATTCGCACTCGAGTGCGTTGAGGATATTATTGAGCGTTGAGCGCATCAGGCTCTTCAGTGCCTCAGTGAATTCAGAGGTCTGCTCGTGATCAGGAGCAGATGGGCCCCCAGGGGGCGAATGCGCGTCACGTTTCACAAGCTCACCGTACCTTTTCAGTTATCTGCAGCCAACCGCCGTGAGGGCGATTGTGCAAGTACAGAACGAAAGGGTCTACCGTAGTCGCATGTTCGGCACTTCCGGTGTGCTTTTTCAGACGTTTCTTGCTTTCCATCGGCAGAAGGCCCGGCGGCCAAACACGCGTCGCTACGTGCACCCCGCACCCTCGTCTCGCCGGGATAAGAACTCAACAATACCACCGTGCCATCGACCTTCCCTGCCGATTTTGCCCCTGGCGTCACTGCCAATCCGTGCAGAGCCGCACCGGGGCTCCGAGACAATGTGTTGCACAGAAGAAACAAGCTCGCCTGCGCTCGCAACATTGTAGCCGTCTATTACAAGTTTACCACATGATCTGAACAACGTCAAGTAGAATCTTTGAAAACTGTCCAATAAAAAACACTTTGCGGTCCAGTTTTTTGGACATTGCCCGGGCTCAGGAGAGACGGAGGCGGCCCGTTACCGGGCAATGGCATTAACTTAAGGGCGGCCGTTCCTTGGAGGAGTGCAGATGAAAAATACATCTTCAGTGCCGTACGCACCACTGAAGGTAGCCCGGCGTTTCAACGCCAGGCGTGTGGCCGGGCTGGGCGTATAGCTACTTCCAGCCATCCTTACCGGGAATCACCACTACTATTCTTCGGAGAAAGGATCGAAGTGGACCCCGGTCACGTCGAGCTCCAGACACAAGCATTCTGTGCCCAGATGACCCGCCACCGACGGATACGTGCGGCCGTTATCGCCCGAGATCAACTCCTTTATGTAGAGCCCTGGTTCGGTTGTGAGTTCAATCTCGAAGGTGTTCGACGCACCAACGCCTTCGGGCAGTCGTGCCTGCAGGTGACGTATATTGCGCACGCGGACCTTGTCGGCCCTGCGATGGGCCACACGTTCAGGAGTTTGCTGGTGGATGTCTGCCCCCGACAGCCGGCGCACATTGCCGAGAGCGGCCGCGCCTATGGGGAGGCCGGCGGCTATCGTTGCCCGGTAAGTCTTGTCGGCCTTGGCGGTGTCAATAATCTTCACCATCCGGCGTGCGACAAACTGAAGCTGCTCGACTTTGATGGCCTTGGTTGAGCTGTTGATCTTTTCCTGGAGAGCCGGCAGGTCGGCGTGTCTTTTTTCAGGCCGAACAAGCTCGATGGCGAACGGTCGGCCGTTTCCGAGCATCCGTACGTCCACGTCTTGTCTGCCCGTTGCGTGCATCTTGGTCAAAGTGCCGCCCATGGCCTCCAAGAGAGGCTCTGCAATAATCTCCTGAACGGACGTCGGATAGATCACACCGGTATGCCCGCATTTGTTGCACCCCTTTCCTCGGCACCTGAGGCACCGCCACTTGGAATGGGGCAGGTCTCGGGCAAATTTCCGGTAGCGTCCGCAAACAAAAACCGGCTCAAGCTCAACGTCGACCCGGTGCTGTGGATAGTGCAGAAGGAAGATCGCTTCGGCGCTGTTGCGAGTCGGCTCGCGGTCGGGCAGGAGTTCGCACACAGCCAGCGCCACTCGTTGGTTGATGTCCCGCTTCAGTTCAACGGCCACATCGTCGGGCACGTCGGGCTTGAGGTGCGTTCCGATCCTGAACGTTGCAAACTCGTGCTTCTGCGCGAGGTGCACGATGCGACCAACGTAATCGTCTATCGCAGACTGCGCGGCGGGCAAAGGATAACCTTCGGCATCACGGCTATGGGCACAGGTCATTTGTGGGCGGCATCCCGGGATTTGTGTGACGTCCCAAGAGTGGTTGGGCGTCGGACCATGAAACCGTCAAGTACCAAGCCCCAGCTAGAAGGGGTACCCTTGTAAAGAGGGTCCAGTTTGGTGGCAGAATCATTTGCAGCAGAATCATTGGGGGCGATGGGATTTTCACCACACGCAACTGTCCGTTTGACGACGACGTCCAGCGGTACCACGAATGCAAGAAACTTAAGCGAATGATTCGAATCTCGTCCCGTCCAAGTATCCCTCCAATGATTCTGCTATCAATGATTCTGCCAACTCTGACTCATAATCAGAGCAGACCGACTGAAACAGCCGTGGGAGCGCCTTCAGGCCGGGGCACTCGTGCCGGAGCGTCACGTCATTCCGAGCTTCTTGAGCTTGTAATGAAGCGTGCGGACACTGACGCCGAGAAGATCGGCCGCGCATTGGCGGTTGTCGGCGGTCTGCTCGAGTGCGGCAATAATGGCCTTGCGCTCGGCTCGTGAAACAACGGAGTCCAGCCCGAAGTGCTGCCTCTGCTCCGGGAAGCGTATTTCATCCGGGAGGGAATCGTCGCTCACGGCGGACGAGTCCGACGTCACCACCAGCCGCTCCAGGAGGTTGCGAAGCTCGCGGACGTTGCCCGGCCACCGGTGCCGCGCCAGGAGTTTCTGCGTTTTCTCGGAGAGGCGGATATCCTTGCCATGCACCGCGTTGAACTCTCTGAGGATTTCCTCGATCAGCAGGGGGACGTCTCCGTGGCGCTTGCGAAGCGGCGGCAGCTCGACGGGAACAACGTTGAGGCGGTAGTAAAGATCCTGCCGGAACGTTCCGTGGGCCACAGCTTCGGCAAGGTTGCGGTTTGTTGCGCTTATGATGCGCACGTCGATCTTTACGATCTCTTCCCCGCCCACACGCCGCAGCTCACGCTCTTGCAGCACGCGGAGCAGGTCCACCTGGTACTGCGGCGGCATGTCGGCTACTTCATCGAGAAAAAGCGTGCCGCCGCGCGCCTGTTCGAACCGGCCGATATGCCGGCGCAGCGCACCGGTGAACGCCCCCCTCTCATGGCCGAACATTTCGCTTTCGAACAGCGACTCGGGCATTGACGAGCAGTGTGCGGCCACGAATGGCTTATCTTGCCGGAAGCTGTTGTTGTGTATCGCGCGCGCGATCATCTCCTTGCCTGTGCCGCTCTCGCCCGTTATGAACACGGTCACGTCGCTTGCGGCCACCTGCCCGACCATTTCCATCACCTTCTTCATCAGCGGCGAGCCGGCTATGATCTTCTGCTCCCGGGCCAGCCGCTTCTTGAGCAGCAGGTTCTCTCTGATGAGCTCCTGCTTTTCAACCGCGTTGCGGGCAACCGTGCGGAGGTGGTCGAGGTCCAGCGGCTTCGAAATATAGTCGAAAGCCCCCAGCTTCATTGCCCCGACGGCCGTTTCGACGGTTCCGTAGGCGGTTATGATAATAACGCTGGCGCCGGGGGCTGCGGCGCGGACCTTGCGCACGAGCTTGAGGCCGTCTACGCTTCCCGGCATCTTCAGGTCGGTGATGACCACGTCGCATCCGCCCGAGCTTGAGATGGCGGCGAGGGCGTCGGCGCCGTTGCGCGCGGTGCGCACCTCGCGGCCGTCTTCCCGGATCGCGGCAGCTATTCCATCGCGGATGTTGTGTTCGTCGTCAACGATCAGTACTCGTATGGGTGGTGTCATGCGTCAGGTGGCCTCGCCGGCCGGAATGCCGAGGAAGAACGACGTCTGCACGGGCTGCGAGCTTACAGTAATGTAGCCGTTGTGCTCGCCGAAGATCTTCTGCGCGATGGGAAGGCCCAGCCCGCTGCCGGATTCCTTCGTTGTGAAATACAGGTCGAAGATACTGTCGCGAACGTCTTGCGGAATCGCAGGGCCGGTGTTCGAGATGATACACTCGACGTAGCCGGCGTTTACTCGCGACGAAAGCGTCAGCCGCCCGCCGTCGGGCATGCTTTGCAGGGCGTTGATCATCACGTTGAGAAAAGCCTGCTCGAGTTGGTTGGGGTCGGCGATGACTTTCGGCAGGTCGGTGCGGAGGTCGCCGTGGTCGATTATGATGTTTCGCTCGCCCGCCTCAGACTCGATCAGCCGCATCACGTGTGCCAGGTGTTGGGCCATTTGCACCGGGCAGGTGTGAAGGGGTCTGGGCCGCGCGAATCTGATGAAGTTCTCCACGATAAGATTGAGGCGGTGCGTTTCGGAGCGGATGATGTTGAGGTGCTCGCGTGCCTTGTCGCCGGCGTCGCCCTTCGGGAGGTTCTCCTCGAGAAGCTGCGCGTGGATGTCGAGCGCGCTCAGCGGGTTCCTGATCTCGTGCGCCACCGCAGCGGCCGTGGAGCCCAGCTCCTCGAGGCGAGCGGAGGCCGACATCGCCTGGGTTATGGCGTCGGCCGGATTCTTGCGGCGCGGCCGAATGATTTCATTCGCAATTACAGCCATTGATGCGGCAATCACTACCCCGCACAGTACCGTGAAGAACGCGTTGGGCCGCCCGGCAACGTAGAGCATCACCCCGGCCGTTGCCACGGCCACGGAAAGCAAAACCGGTATCGCCGAAGGCCCGGCCTTCGCGGCCCGGTCATTTCTTGAGCACATAATCTGCTCAGACAAAGGCGGCCCCCTCGACGGGCCGAAACGCGGCGAGGGGGCGCGATTACTCCTGCCAGCTTCGGTCACTGCAGAAGCCGGTTACGTTTTCCGAGAAGAGCCCGTGCCTAATCGTCCTCCTCTTCCTCATCAGGTACCTCATCGGGAGCCTCCTCGGGAGCCTCCTCTGGATCGTCTGCCGGCGCTTCCGCGTCGTCGGGCGCGTCAACCGGAGGTGGATCTACAGGAGGAACAGGTTCCTTCTCCTTGCAGCCCACCATCCCAAAAACAAGACCACAACACAACATGATTGCCAAGAACTTCTTCATACTGCGGGTTCTCCTTTCCGTGGCTCCGCCGACCATGAATCACGACCGTACACCATGCACGATCAACTGGCAACATAGCGTTGCCAAACGGCAACAAATCCGCTCGACTGTATATTTTACTCATTTTCTCGGCGCTGTCAATGGAAAACACAGTTTTTTTGCACTGTCGTTGCCTATGCGGCAGGTACGTTGCTCACCGCCCGCCTCGCCCGGCGCGGCATCTGTTGGGCGTGCCCCGAGAGGTGCCGTTGCGGGCTGCGCCAAACAAATAACTCGCAGGTGGATCGGCACCCGCATTCTCGCACAAGTAGGGGTTGACTCCTACGCCGATTGAGCATAGAATTAGCATGAGTGCATCATACCCGGCATCTGCGGAGAAGCAGCAGTGGCGGATCACAACACCAGCGATCAGCGGCCGCCCCGCGAAGCCCATCGCATTGGTGCTTACGAACTGATAGAGAAGATCGGGCACGGCGCCGTTGGCGTGGTTTACAAGGCCCGTCAGATGAGCGTCGACCGCATCGTGGCGCTCAAGGTGCTCGATCCCAGGTACGCCCGCAACGAGAAATACGTCGAGCGTTTCCTTCGCGAGGGAAGGGCTGCGGCAAAGCTGGACCACGTCAACATAGTGCGCGGCATCGACGCCGGAAAGTCGCCCGAGGGCTTCTATTACTTCGCTATGGAATACGTGGACGGCGTGACCCTCAAGCGGCTTCTCAAGCGCGACGGCATCATCGGCGAGGCGAGGGCCGCGGAGATCACGGCGCAGATTGCCCGCGCACTCGGGCACGCGGCCGGCGCCGGATTCGTCCACCGCGACGTCAAGCCCGAGAATATCATCCTCACCAAAGACGGCACAGCCAAGCTCGCGGATCTCGGGCTCGCGAAGTCTGCCTCCGAAGACGGATCAGTAACTATCGCCGGCCAGGCGATGGGCACGCCGATGTACATCTCGCCAGAGCAGGCCAAGGGGCTCGATAGCGTTGATTTGCGCTCCGACCTCTACTCGCTGGGCGCCACGCTTTATCATATGGTCACCGGCGCGCCTCCGTTTGGCGGCGACAACCCC
This sequence comes from Planctomycetota bacterium, assembly GCA_013202185.1. GTDB lineage: Bacteria > Planctomycetota > PUPC01 > JABMSA01 > JABMSA01 > JABMSA01. The sequence continues at coordinate 3,961 of JABMSA010000170.1, read as the reverse complement.
ACCGTGATCATGCTCAAGCACATCAACGAAGAGCCGCCTCCGCCGCACGAGCTCAACGCCGATCTGTCGGAAGGGCTGTGCCATGTGCTCGAGAAGATGCTCGCCAAGGACCCTGCGGCACGCTACCAGTCGGCCGACGAGCTGAACGCCGACCTCGAGGCCGTTGCCGCCGACCTGCCTGTCGAGATCACCCGCACGAGAAAGACGGAATCCCGGAAACGCGCCCCCTCGAGGCCTTCGGTGGGCCGGCTCGTGATAGGCGGCGCGGCTGTTGTTGCCGCCGCGTGCGTCTGCCTCGTCCTGCTGTACAAACCGTCGCACGAGCCGATTGAGAACCCGCCGGAACGACCGAAACAACAGCCACAAAACGGGGCCGCCCGAATTCTCTTCGACAACGCCAACGAAAAAGAAGAAGCCGGCGACCTCGACGAAGCGAAGAAACTCTATGAGCAGGTACTGGCGGCTGCACCGGATGAGGCACTGAGCGCCCGGGCAATGCAACGCATCGAGCAGATCGGGCGGAAGCAGGCACAAGCTGCCGAGGCCCGGCGCCTCGAGGCCGACATGGCCGCGCTCGATAAGCTCGAAGAGGACGCGAAAGCGGCGACCAAACAAGGCGACTACGGCACGGCTATCCGGCTCATCGATGAGTTCAAGCCGGACAGCCGCCACGAAGACGCAGCAGACAGGGCCAAGGCTATCCTTCATCAATTGCGCACCGAGCGCACGCAGAAAAAAAACGAACTGGAGGCAAACGCATGGGCCTTGCTCGACGAAGGAAAATATGACGAAGCAAGGTTGGCGTCCGAAGAGCTGCGAAATCTGGGCTACGAGAAACGCGCAAATACATGTCTGGCCGAGATCGAACAAGCCTTGGTCCAGAAGGCCCGAATCGCACGTGAAACGCACGCGAAATTCTGGCTCGAGTTTGCCGATCACTTGAGGCACAACCGTCCGGACGACGCCCGCAACCTGGCAACCGAAGCCCTCAAGAAACCGGAATTCGGCGACTGCAAGGAAGAGGTCGAGTGGGACCGGAAGCTGATGGAGCATCTGCAACAGATCGACCATGATGCACGCGAGGGGCTCAAGGCGCTCGATGGGAAGGAGTTTCCGATCCGGAGCGACAGACCCGAACCGATTCGGAACGTCACGGACGATGAGTTCGACATCATCGTCTTGAACCAGCACATACGGAAGCGGTTTGATTCGCTCGATGGCGGCCAGCGTTTCCGGCTTGCGGACCACTACTGGAAATCAGGCGACAACGGCGGCGCGCTGCCTCGCGCGGCTTACTACCTGTGTGTGACGTTTGACCTGGCCGACGCCGGCGAGGCCGCCCAGAGCGCGCCTGCACCCGACGCCGCCAGATTCAAGAGGCGCATCGAATTGCTCACTCCGGAAAGCGACGCGGCCGCGCTCCTTGCCCGGGCAGTCGATGCCGACAAGCAAAGCGAATGGGAAGATGTGATGCACGCCTGCGAACAGCTCGAGCAAAAGTACGCCGCAACGCTTACAGTGCAGCAGAACAAGGAGGAGATCGAACAGCTCAAGAAAAAAGCCGAACCCCGCGCGCTCGTCGCTGGGGCCTCGAAGAAGCTCAACGCCAGGATCGAGGTCCTCGAAGACGGCCGCTGGAGCCTCACGTGGGATTTCTCGAGCAAGGAGCAACTGGCGGATTTCCGCCGGGGCCCGAAGCCGCCTGGACCCTCCGGTGCAAACGCGAAGGAGCCGAGAATTGTGCGAGCAGCGGTCGCTCTCAAGGGCATCGACATCATCGCCCCAGACATCTTCGCCGGCACACCGGTCGAGATCCGGTACAAGCTGAGGCTCGTCGAAGAAAAGGCCAAGGATGGATACGGGCGGATACTGCTGCGTCCGCACGAAGGCCGGAAGAACATCTGGGAGTTTTCATTCTGGAATCGGCTGGGCGGGCGCGATACCTTCCGCAGCTTCCACACGACGAAGAGCCATTGGGAGCGGCCCTACAGAAAACCGCCTCCACAGCGCGCGTGGCACCAAGTGAAGATCGAGGTAACGGCAGACTACGCAACGGCGCGGTTCGACAACCGGATTGTTTACGACAGCCGCACAGTCGAGCTGCCCGACGGCGCGGCAGACCCGGCCGCGAAGCCCGATCTCTCCGGCAGATACTACATTCACTTCACGGGCATGCAACCGGTCAATACCTGGACCTTCGACGACATCACCATCATCGGGCCCGTCGACGTCGCGGCCGTCAAGGCCCTCGCAAAAGTCACAGGCCCGCCGGAATAACGCAGGCGCGCTCCCACCGACAATCATCCTGCCTTCTCACCGTTTTTCGCGTTCCCTTTCCTGCACTGCGCGGGTATAATGTACGAGGAATACGCAGCCAAATTACTTCATAAGACGGACATATCATGGCAACTATTGAAACCGGCGTTCTCGACGGCCTGGCCGGGCAGTTGGATGGCGATGCCTATACCGACGACGTCTCGAAGCTGGTGTATGCATCGGCGGCGTGTATTTATCGAATCGAGCCCTTGGGCGTGGTGCATCCGAAGAACGCCGTAGACGTGGCGCTCACGGTGCGCTTCTGCCGAGAGCATCGCCTACCCATCATTGCTCGCGGCGGCGGCTCGGGCCTCGCGGGGCAGACCGTTGGCCGGGCGGTCATCATCGATTTCACCCGCTACATGGACGCCCTCGAAAACATCGACGCCGACGCCAACGTAGTGCGCGTTCAGCCCGGCATAACGCACGGAACGCTCAACTGGCTCCTCGAGCCCCACGGTAAGTACTTTCCGCCGGACCCCTCGAGCGGCAACTTCGCGACGCTCGGCGGAATGATCGCGAACAACGCGTCCGGGTCACACGCGCTCAAATACGGCAACACCATCGACTACGTCCGGAAGCTGAAGCTTGTAACAGACACCGGCGAGATCATCGTAGCCGAAGGGCGGCAATTGAGCAAGCTGAAGGCAACGGGCGGTCGGGCGCCGGAGCTATACGCGGGGGCGGCGAAAATCGCGCTCCGCTATGCGCCGCAGATCGACAGGTGCACGCCCAAGGTGCACAAGAACAGCAGCGGATACCGGCTGGACCGTTTTATCGAGCACGTGAACGGCGGCACGGTTGCGCATCTCCAGCGGCTGATCTGCGGGTCCGAAGGCACCCTCGGAATCATCGTGGAGGCCGAGCTCGACGTGGCCGACCCCCCTCGATGCACCGAGCTGCTGGTGCTTGCGTTCGCCGATCTCCAGGCGGCGTGCGATGCCGTGCCACTGATCATGGAAATGCAGCCATCGGCCCTCGAGGCGATGGACCGCAGCGCGACGACAATCGTCCGCGAGCGGCGCCCCGAGCTGAAGAGGTTCCTGCCCGAAGACGCGCAACTCCTGCTGTTTGTCGAGTTTGACGGGCCCGAGCGCGAGCCGCTGGTTGAAAAGACCGACCGGGTAAAACACGAGATGCTCTCCAAGCGCAAGCTCGCGATGCGGTCGATCGACACCGCCGACGCGGCCGAACAACAAGCTCTGTGGGACGTGCGCAAGGCGGTGCTGCCGATTCTCTGCAACCTGCCCGGCCCCAAAAGAGCCATTCCTTTCATTGAGGACGCAGCCGTGCCCGTTCCGGCCATTCCTGCATACATGGCGGGCCTCAAGAAGATACTCGATGATCACGATGCGGCGTTTGTGGTGCTCGGGCACGCGGGGCAGGGCAATTTTCACGTGCGGCCGATGATCAACGTCGGCGACCCCGCCGAAGTCGAGAAGATGGCGCAGATAATGGAGCAGACCACCGATCTCGTGCTGTCGCTTGGCGGCACCCTCTCGGGCGAGCACGCCGACGGCCTCTTGCGCACCCAGTTTCTGCGCAGGCAATACGGTGAGCTGTACCCCGCGTTCGAAGAGATCAAGAAGCTCTTTGATCCGGAGAATATTTTCAACCCGGGCAAGATAGTTGCGCCGCTCCAGAC
>JABMSA010000169.1 GCA_013202185.1 Planctomycetota bacterium | reverse complement strand
GCATAATCCGTCTCCCGTGCCAGATCATCAGAGGCGCGCGGCGGATAACCTATCGCATCCTGGGATATAACGACTGGGTGGAAACGTTCCTGGATACCTTCGATGGCATCCGCCGTCTGCGACTTGCATAGCAGGCGGCCATCGAACAAGGAAGGAGCACGGGGAAGGTGCGCCCCGAAAAGGAAAAGCCGCTGCGTCGCGATCCCCGACCGCGAAAAATAAGGCGAATTTCGGACGCCAAAAAGGAATGTGCCCGGATTTTCAAAAACCGCCTCCCCGATGCTGCCTCAGACGCGTCACGGATCGGCGAAAATCGCCTGCGAAAGCGCTCGATAGAACAACGCGCTTGATTTAGGTCTAGCTCGCTCCAGATATAGTGCCCGCCCAGACTGATCAAGCCCTTTCCCGTTGCCACGTCCCATACCCGCGCTAAGGGATCCGAACCCCCGGTGGCCAGCTTCGCGCCATCCGGCGAGAAAGCCAAAGACCCCACCCCGCCGCGGTGACTGATGTGTTGTATGGGTTCTCCGCTGGACGCATCCCATACGTCGGCTGACCACTGCTTAAAGCCTGCCGCAAACCTTCCACCATCGGGCGAGAAGGCGACGCAACTGACAACGTCCCCTTCGTTTCGATACGCCGTGATGCATTCTGCCCCCGTTGTCGCGGAGACGTAGACCATGCCTTCCGCGGTGCCCGCCAGCACCCTGTTTCCGTCCGGCGAGAAGGCAACCGAAGTCACCGAACCTGCATGGGCCTGAAACGTGCGGATGCACTCTCCCGTGGCGGCGTCCCACAGCTTCGCCGTGCTGTCAGAGCTTCCCGTCAGGACCTGCGTCCCGTCGGGCGAGAAGGCGACGGAGTAGACACCATCTGTATGCCCCGCGAACGTGCGGATACAGTCGCCCGTGGCGGCGTCCCACAGCTTAGCGGTGTGGTCCCGGCTTCCCGTGAGCAGTCTCGCACCGTCCGGCGAGAAGGCCACGGAACTGAGGCCATCACTGTGCCCTTTGAAGGTGCGCAGAACGGTTGCTGTGTCGATGTCCCAGAGAAATGCGCCCTGGCTGCCGCAGGTGGCAATATGCGTACCATCGGGCGAGAAGGCGACGGCTTCGAGGCTCCCGAGGCCGAATGTGCGGATGGGCTGGGTCACCACATCGCCCTGGGTATCGCCCGCCACGATGCAAGCACCACTGAGAACGATAATCAACGTAAGACCAAACACGCCGAGTGGCTTCATCGTCATTCCTCCTGAATGGAACCTCGCTGGCGCCACGCCGGTGAGCACGGCGCACGGACGACGCTACAGGCCAACGCCGTGGGCCGACCCCCAGCTATGCGAACAGTTGCGATCACCTCTGATGTACACAAGTATACACTACCCCACGGCTGTTGTCAAGCAAATATTCGAAAAAAGCAGCCCCAGCGCAGGTACATCCTGACCCACCCCCGACGGGTTTGCGGTGCATAGTAGACGATAAGGGCGCCGAAACTGACGCAACGCCCTGGCGGCCGTACGACTTTCCTGCAAGAACCGAGCTTACGATCACGGCAGATTCCAAGGTTCCATCAGCCACCGATTATCGGTTGTGCATAAGGTCGCGATAATGATTTCAGCAACGTTGAGTGCCCCGCCCATGGTGGCCGACGCATCATCTTTGTGTTGACTGCCGCCCCACATCAGCCGAGAATAATACTACGATAGATAAGTCTGTGCATGAATCCGGATGAGCCCAAGGTGCGGATCGGTTGTTGTGCGCACGAGCAATTCCGGGCAACAGCCCGAGCTTCCCGTTTGATTTGCCTGCACGGCTGCAGTCCGGTCCGCCGCCAGGGAGGCCACTTTCATGACGATCAAGGTCGTCGTTTCTGATGTCGGTGATGAATTGTTTCAGCCGGACAGAACCGGCTCGCGCACGCAGAACAGCGCGCGTAAGCAGGCGAGGAAACCCACGCCCGCCGAAGAGCTGCAGGCTTGGCGACAGCGCGCCGAAGAGGTGGCACGCAAGTACCAGCAACTGCTGCAAAGCTACCAAAAACTGAAATCGTCCGCCAAGGCCGACTCCATCTGGCGCCGCCGCTGCAACGCAATGCTGGCGGCTGCAGTGAAAACTCATCGCGATCTTGAGTTTGCGCTGTCGGCCGCGCGCGAGCAGGGCGGCGAGGGGCCCGCGTGCGAAGCGCTCACAGCCGGCATTCGGCAAGTGATCGACAACCAGTTGCAGCAGTTGCACGCACAGGGACTGCTCGAGGTGATCGACCCGCAACCTTCCGAACTGCCCGACTCCAACCTCCACGAGGTCATCGGCGTAAAGCAAACCGACGAACTCGTTGAAGGGCTGATAGCAGAAGTGGCAGGCGTGGGCTACTTGTGCGGCGGGAAGCCCATTCGCAAGGCCAGGGTTGTCCTGGCAACTCAGGCCCGCGAGGCCGCATCGCACGACGAACCCGACTCGACGGAAAACACTTTTCCCCCGGAGGCTTGCTCTGATGGCATGTAGGATAGGCATTGATCTTGGCACGACCAACTCGGCCGCCGCGCACGTCGATATCGACGGCAAGCCCGAGATCATCCCCAACTGCGAAGGCGACAACACGACCCCATCGGTAGTGGCGTTCGAAGACGATGCCGTGCTCGTGGGCCGGGCCGCATTGGCGCAGGCCGCCGTTAATCCGCAGAACACGGTAATGGCCATCAAGCGTCACATGGCAGAGCACAGCTACGCCGTGAAGATTCGCGACAACCTCTACAGGCCGCAGGAGATCGCGGCGCTCATACTCAGGAGAATAAAACAAGACACCGAGCTTGTGCTCGGGTGCGAAATAGACGAGGCGGTTGTTACCGTGCCGGCATACTTCAACACCGCCCAGCGAGCGGCCACGCGCGAGGCCGGCGAAATAGCGGGCCTGACCGTGAGGCGAGTGCTCGATGAGCCCGCAGCCGCGGCCCTGGCATGCAAGCTCGACGAAGAAGACCGGATGAATCTTCTCGTCTTTGACCTGGGCGGCGGCACGCTCGACATCTCGGTGCTGCGCGTGGCGCGAGGAAGGTTCTCGGTGCTGAGTACCAGCGGCGACAATCACCTGGGCGGAACCGACTTCGACCATCAGATCATGCAGATCTTGCGCCGGCGCTTCGAAGAGCACACAGGTGTGGGCCTCGCAGAGGCGGGGCCCGTAGCAGCCGAGAGGCTCCGAGAAGCAGCCGAAGAAGCCAAGAAAAACCTGTCGTTCAAGGAAAAGACACGCGTAAGTGTGCCGTTCATTGTGCCGTCGAAGGCGCTCAGCCTCGACACCACTCTTACGCGCGCGGAATTAGAGTGCGAGTGCGGGCCGCTCTTCGAGCGAACCATCACACCGATCAATGAGGCACTCCAATTTGCAAAGCTTGCCGCGGCCGACATCGACGCGGTGATCCTCTCGGGCGGCTCCACGCGCATCCCAAAGGTGCGCACGATCGTATCTGAGATCTTTGGCAAGGAACCGCTGGCCAGGGTGAATCCCGACGAATGCGTGGCGCTCGGGGCGGCCATCGCCGCAGCCGAAGGAACGACAAGAGTAACGTTCAAGACATCGCGGACGCTCGGAATCGAGATCAAGGGAGGAGCGTTCTCCACGCTCGTCCCACGCGGCAGCACGCTGCCCATGGCCACCGAAAAGTCATACACTACCTCGTTCGACAACCAAAGCGTCATCAGCTTTCCAATCTACCAGGGCGAAAGCAGCCGCGCCGCAAGAAACGTTTTGCTTGGCGAGGTGGTTGTAGACGGCATCGACAAGGCTGCCGGGGGATCGGCACGCGTCAGCGTTACCTTTGCAATGAGCACCGAGGGGATCCTCGAGGTCGTTGCGAAGGACATCCGAACCGGCCGCAATGTGAGCATCACGCTCGAAGGCGCCATAATGTCCGACACCGAACGTGTTGCCGCGATGGAGAGAGTGGACAAGCTCGCGGAAAAGTTCGAGTGAGAAGGCGTTCCTATTAGAAATCGACTGAAGCCCAATTTTGTACGGCGAGAAAAGTTCTTCTTTTCGTTAGTCCGGCCGCCTCTGTACAGAGTACCCCTTATAGTCCGGTACAGTACAGTGGAGACTCACAGAGAAGGATGTGGACACATCGTGGATAACCCGTGCGGACCCGGTGTAGACCCGGTGCATAACTCACACGAAAACACAGTCGCCGACGACGCGGGCAGCGTTGTATCAACCGGGCCGCGGGGGTTGCCCCCGCCGATGCTTTGCGACGCGGAGCCTGGGCTGGAGGCCCTCGCGCGGCGGCGTTTTGCGGCGGCGGGCATTGATCTTGCGCTGCTGGGCTGCGGCGGGCTGCTTCTCGGGCAGGCACAGTTGTTCCTTGCCTGTTTTCTCCTGCTGTTGTTTCTCGCACGCGATTGGGCCGAAGGATACAGCCCCGGCAAGCGCATGTTCAACCTGGTTGCCCTGCGATCTTCCGGCGGCCGCTGCACGCTTGCCGCGTCATTCGTGCGGAACGTAACCCTTCTGTCGCCGCTGCTGCTCGTAGAACTGGCGCTGCTGCTCTTTTCGAGGCGCGGCACCCGGCTGGGCGACATCCTCGCCGGCACAACCGTGCAGTTTCGCGCGCAGGCACCGCCGGCCGCGCGGCAATCCGAAGTTTCGCGAACCGCGACGGACGGCGGCACGTGCGTCTGCGAGCCTCCAACTCGCGATGATCAGGCCCCGGACGCGTCCGACGGCGACGGCGCCGATTCGATGGTCATAGACCCCGGCCTGCTCACGCCCGAGAAGCTCAGCCCCGACGAGACGGCGGCAGCCCGGCACGCGCAAAACCAACCAAACGCAAAGCCCGAGCAAGCGCAAGACCCATCGGTAGACCTCGCTGCCGCTGCGCGCTGCATCGGAATCGACGGCGACGTTGCACCCGAAACCCTCGACGACGCCTACTGGACATACGTTGACCGTTACAGCCCCGACGCCGCGCGCGACCTCGACGAAGACGAGTTGAGGCTTCGGTGCGGCGAACTGGCCGCCAGAGACGCCGGCCCCACGATGCCGGTGCCCGAGCGCCTGTCGGAAGGGGCCGACCGCTCAACTTGCCTCCAATATCTCAACGATTGGTTTGTGGTCATCAACAAGTGCCGCGACGCACTCGCCTGAGGGCCGCCCGACGACGCCTCTCTCGGCAGACAACCCCTCGCGGGGATGATTCTCCGTTGCAATCCGCACCGAATTATTCGCAAATTCCTTGTTGACTTCGCTTGCGCAGATTGTTAAAATCAACGCGCGTAAGTTGAACTGAATTGCCGATGAGGCCGCCTGGCACGCTGCCGAGGAGATGCACCGTGACGCCACGCGTAGGAGTTGTAAGCTTTTCCGACCCGCGATCAGTCAAGGGTCTGGATACCATAAACGAGCGGAATCTTGCATGCCAGCGAGAGATACTCGAGGCGTTCAAGGCCGCTGCGCTCGAGGTGTGCGTGCCGTTCGAAGCCTCGTGCATCACGAGGCGCGAGCAGGTGAAGCAGGCGCTGAGGCAGTTCGCAACGGCCGATATTCATGCCCTGGTGCTGGGCTGCTGGAAATGGACCGACCCGATGCTTGCGGTCGAAACGGCCCAACGCGCCAACGTGCCCGTGCTGCTGGTGTGCACCAGCGACGAACAATTGACGGGCATGGGCTGCCTGAGCGCGATCGGCGCGTCGCTGTGGGAGGTGGCCGCCAACGACTATTGCCTCAACCACGCGCGCATCATCGACGATTTCGCAGCCGCCGCACAATGGGCGCGGGCAGTCGGCGCCGTCGAGGACCTCCGCCGAAAGGCGATTCT
>JABMSA010000168.1 GCA_013202185.1 Planctomycetota bacterium | reverse complement strand
GCATTCGACGTGCCGCCTGCATGGCACGTGAGAATGCAGGCCGCATTCCAGAAGCACACCGACAATGCCGTGTCGAAGACGATCAACATGCCGGCCGACGCCACACAGTCCGACGTGCGAGACGCCTACATGCTCGCCTATGACCTGAAATGCAAGGGGATCACGATATACCGCTACGGTTCGGTGGCCGGCCAGGTGCTGGAGGTGAGCGAAGCGCCCGAGGGAGCCGCTCGAGAACCATTCGCGCAGGTGCCGGCCGAGTTTACGGGCGAATGCCGGGAATGTGGAACGTAGATGGAAGGGCACTGGTGAAAGAATGAAGGTGCCGCCGCCACGGGCTTTGTGTGAATAATCCGCACGATCGGTGCGGCCGGCGGCGGGTCGAAATCTGGCGCGCACTGGCATGCCTGATGTGTTGAAACAACGAAGGGAATCAACAGGACACAACTGAAGCCGCGCTGAAAGCCGCGGGTGAGCGTGAAAACAGGACAATAAGGGATGGTATCCTCATTCACGTCCGCCCGTGGCATTTTTTTGTCAATGCCGCCCGCCCCGCCCCGATCAGATCACTTTTCGTCGGTCACAAACTCGATCTTCAGGTCCGCGATCAGTTTCAGGAGGCGAACGTTTTCCAGGACGCTGTCGTCTGCGAGCTTGATCCTCAGTGGTCCGGCGATCGGCTCGCCGAACGTGGGATCGACGGCTATCCACTTGCCTACGTAGACCTCCGCCCAGGCGTGGCCGGCGAAGCCGCCGATGCTGTGGGCGTATGCGATTCCGTTGGCGATTCTCGCGGGCAGCCCCACCGCCCGGCACAGCCCCACAAAGAGCGCCGCGTGTTCCGTGCAGTCGCCCTTCATGCTCTTGAGCGTTTCGAGAGTGTTGGAGTAGGACGCGGTGCCGCGCTTGTCGAGGCTGGTGTACACCCACAGGCAAATGCTCTGGGCAACCCTCGCCGAATCTTTCATCTCCCCTGCGATCTCCCGGGCCTTCTTGACGATGGCCGGGTGCTTGCTCTGGTAGATTTCCGTCGCGGCCGTGTATTCCTCGAGTTCCGGATCCGAAATCGGGATGGTCCTGCTCTTCTTGGGCAGGACGTCCGTACGGAGGGTCAATTCGTAGTCGCCATCGCCCAGCTTTCTGTAGCTTTGCCGATCGTTGTTGATGATGCATTTCTCATCCTTGAGGCCGGTCAGCCGCAGCTTCACCACGCGTGCGCCACGGGGCACTTCGCCGGTGGGCCGGATTGTCGAGGCGTCGAGCATCTCCACGGCTTCGGCCGACGGGTTCTTGGCGCTCTTCTCATCTTCGAGCTTGAGCGTCAATTCTATGAGGCCCAATGGAAGCGTCATCCGCAGGAGGTCTCCATCTTCGTTCACCAGGAGAGGGGCTTCCAAACCCGTGTCCGCAAACGTCATGGTCAATTCATACACGCTCGTCTCGACGCCGCGAAACAACACCTTCTTCTTGCCGACCATGGTTATAACGCTATTGTATTCTTTTCCTGACTGGAGACTATAGGAGCGGCTTTCGATTGAATCGCCGGTCTTCGGATTGCCGAGCACCAGCCGCATCCCGGCCGCCTCATCTTCGAGCGTCACCGTGGGGGCCGGTACGGTCTTCTTGCTTTCAACTTCTCCAATGGTCGCAACAACTGTCATCGTATCGCCGTTGATCTTGCCAAGGTACGACTGCGCCCCCATGCTCGAGAAGCACTCGACCATAGGTCCCGAAGCATAGAATACGCTGTGTTCCTTCAATTCGATTTGCTGGGAGTTGCCCAACATCGATATGGTCAGGCTGATGTCCATCCCAATCTTGTAGGCGTCCTTGCCGTTCACCTTGAGTTTTTCGCTCTTCGCAACGGCATAGCCCGATTTCTTCCCGCTCAGGTACACTCCGTACCAGTCGGTGCCAAGGTGCTTGTCGAGGTCGAAGCCCAGATCCAGCGGCTCGGCCATCGCGGCCCGGCACGCCGCCAGCAGCAACACTAGTACCAGCAAGTTTCGTGTCTTCATTTGTTCTCACTCCTTGGTTTCAGGCTATCTCGTCGGGATGAACGATTTTGCCGGCGATGGCCGATGCGGCGGCGACGGCCGGCCCGGCAAGGTACACTTCGCTCTTCGGGTGGCCCATCCTGCCGACAAAGTTGCGGTTGGTGGTTGCCAGGCAGCGCTCGCCTTCGGCGAGGATGCCCATATGCCCTCCCAGGCACGGGCCGCACGTCGGCGTCGAGAATGCCGCGCCGGCGTCGATGAAGATGGTCACCAGGCCCTCTTCGATGGACGCCTTGTAGACTTCCTGCGTTGCCGGGATGACTATCAGGCGCACATCGCGATGCACCTGCCGGCCGGAGATTATCCGCGCGGCCTGGCGGATGTCGGAGATGCGGCCGTTCGTGCACGAGCCGATGACAACCTGGTCGATTTTCGTGCCGGATACTTCTTCCACCGGCCTGGCGTTTTCCGGGAGATGCGGCAGAGCAACCTGCGGCGAGATCTTCGAGACGTCGTAGTCGTACTCCCGGCAGTATTGGGCGTCGGGATCGCTGTTGTAGAAGGTTGGTGTTCGCCGGGCGCGGCCTTCGACGTATTCCCTGGTGATGTCGTCGGGCTCTATGATTCCGCTTTTGCCGCCGGCTTCGATGGCCATGTTGCACACGGTCTGGCGGGCGTCCATAGGCAACTGCCGGATGGTGGGGCCGGTAAACTCCATAGCCTTGTAAAGGGCGCCGTCGACGCCGATTCGGCCGATGGTGTAGAGAATGAGATCCTTGCCGGAGACGTATTTCCTGAGGTCGCCGTGAAATACGAACTTGATGCTTTCGGGCACGCGCAGCCAAACGGTTCCGGTGGCGTAGCAGGCGGCCATGTCGGTGCTGCCTACTCCGGTGGAGAACGCCCCCAGGGCCCCGTAGGTGCAGGTGTGGGAGTCGGCCCCGATGACGAGGTCGCCGGGCACTACTATGCCGGCCTCGGGCAGGAGCGCGTGCTCAATGCCCATCCGGCCGACCTCGAAGTAGTGCTCAACGCCGTGTTTCCTGGCGAAAGTGCGCAGCAATGCGGCTTGCTGGGCCGATTTGATGTCTTTGTTGGGCGTGAAGTGGTCGGGCACGAGAACGACTGTGCCGGGGTCGTGGAGCTTTTCGAATCCGGCTTTTTCAAATTCCTCGATGGCTACCGGTGCTGTAATATCGTTGGCCAGGCAGATGTCGGGCCGGGCCGCCTTGGCAAAGTCGCCTGCACGCAATTGCTTGCTTTCGGTGTGAGCGGCGATGATCTTTTCGGTTATCGTCATTCCCATTGTTGTCAAGCTCGGGGTTTGAGGTCGGCGGTGCCAAGAAGAGGGCCGCTATGGCCCGCCGGCAATTCACGGCGCATCGAGAAGTAGGTTTCCGCCGATCAACGGCGAGGCCGGCCCGATGGCCGCACGCACGATGGCCGGAAGATTCTGTTTGTTTTCAGTTATCGCTGAAGCCTAACCGGCGCTCTTTCCTGACGGAGAGCGGGTCTTCGAGGTAGCGCCTGTGGCAGATCGAGCAGAGGTCGAAGCGGAAGCTGGAGAATGATTCGTCCACCGGTCGCGGCCCGTCGGGGTCGTCGGCCGCATCTAGCATGTCTTCCACGGCGTCGAGGTCGTCGTAGCCTTCCGGGTATTCGGCCGACTCGCATGCGGCGTAGACGTCTATCCTGACAACGTAACGGACGTCTTCGTTGTCTATGAGCGGCTTGCCGCACATGTCACATACGTACTTGATCATCTGATGTTCCCTTTGGCCGCATTTTGCGCCTGCGGAGGCGGGCAGCCCCTGTCGCGTCGTTCGAATGGCGACCATCCGGCGTGCCTGCCGTGCGGTCAGCCGCCGGTTTTCTCCTTGAGTATTTGATTGATCACTTGCGGGTTGGCCTTGCCTTTTGTTTTTCTCATGACCTGACCAACCAGGAAGCCAAACGCCTTTTTCCGGCCCTCCTCGAGGTCCTGGACGGCGCTGGGGTTTTCGGCGAGTACCTCTTCGATCATTTTTTCGATCTCGCCTGTGTCACTGATCTGCTTGAGTCCTTTTTTCTCGACGATCGCTCCCGCCGGCTCGCCGCTGTCGATCATGTCGACCAGCACCTCCTTAGCTATATTATAGCTTATTGTTGTGTTCTTAACAAGCTGCAATAGCTCTGCGAGACGTTCCGGCGTGACGACAAGCCCGGCAATTTCGATCTTGCGTTCTTTCAGCTCACGCAGCAGCTCGGTTATGATGATGTTGGCGGCGGCCTTGGCGTCGCCGGTCTGTTCGACGACTTTCTCGAAGTAGTTTGCCATGGCAACGTCGGTCAGCAGTATGCCGGCGTCGTAGTCCGACAGGCCGTATTGCTCAACGAAGCGTTGCTTTCGGTCGTGTGCGAGCTCGGGGAGCGAGGCTCGGATCTCCTCGAGCCATTCGTTGCTGATGACGATCGGGTGGAGGTCCGGCTCGGGGAAATACCGATAGTCTTGCGCGGTTTCCTTCTTTCTCATGAGTGCCGACACGCCTCCGTCGGCGTCCCAGAGGCGCGTTTCCGGCTGAATGGTCCCGCCCTCGTCGAGTACTTGTGCTTGCCGCTCGATCTCGTATTCGAGGCAATTGACGACCGCCTTCATCGAGTTGAGGTTCTTGATCTCGACACGTGCGCCGTATTCCGCTTGTCCGTACGGGCGCAGCGAGATGCTGGCCTCGAATCGCAGCGAGCCCTCCTGCATCTTGCAGTCGGACGCGTCGAGGTAGAGAAGCGTGCCACGGAGCTGCTCCATGAACACGCGCGCTTCTTCGACGGAGCGCATATCGGGTTTGGTGACCATTTCGGCGAGCGGAGTGCCGGTGCGGTTGAGGTCTACCTCGCTGTAGGCCACGTTTCTCCCCTCGGGATGGGTAAGCTTGCCGGCGTCTTCCTCGAGGTGCACGTTGTCGATACCGATGCGCTTTACATTGCCTTCTACTTCGATGTCGACGTAGCCGTTGTTGCCGAGGTTGCTGTGGCTCTGGCTTATCTGGTAGTTCTTGGGCAGGTCGGGGTACCAGTAGCTCTTGCGGTCCATGTAGG
>JABMSA010000016.1 GCA_013202185.1 Planctomycetota bacterium | reverse complement strand
GGCCACGGTGCCGCTGCCGTTGAGGCCGGCAAACAGTTCTTCGGGCTTGATGCCTTTGGCAAGCGTCTCGGCGTCGGCGTCGAGCCGCCCTTCGATCTGCCCCAGCGGCAGCGGAAGAAGCGGAATCACGCGGCTGAAGAAGTCGCTCAGCTCCCTGGTGAGGAGCACCTTCTCAACCTTCAGCTTGAAGTTGTGGGTGGGTTGCTCGTTTTGCAGGTTTGTTGCTTCGGAAAACGCAACGCGGCCCTGATACAGTTGCACGGTGCCGTCTGTGTTGAAAATCCGCTCCTCGAATCGGAGCTTCGAATCGATCTTGTCGATCTTGATGTTGTCGTAGATTATGCTTTCGCCGGTGACGGTTGCATCCGCGGCGATCCGGGCCGACACGGGGGCATCGTGCCCGGCCTGCATCGGCAAGGCCGCCCCGGCCCCGAGCCCGGCGAGCGCCGGCGGATCGTTTGCGTCAAGTGCCGGGTCGCCGATCAATCGCTCTTGCCCGGGCGCGTGTGCGCCTTTCTTCTCGGGCCGACGATCGCGCGTGGCGACGGTCATGCTGGCCTGAAGCTTGCCGCTGAAGTTCCTGCCCTTTTCGATGATGCCGAGCCGGACGAGCGCCTCGCCGACGCTCTTGAGGTCGGCGGCGGCAACGAGGTCGCACGCGAACGACGGTTCGGTGGCGAGCTTGTCGGCTACTACCTTGCCCCTGGCGTTTCCGATCCTGGAGGCAAACGTCAACTGCGAGCGCCTGATGGTGTCGAGCTTGCCCTCGGCGAACCCCAGCAGTCCCGAGGCGCCGAATGTCATCTCGGGCTCGGTGAATTTCTCGCCCATCTGAGGCGTTGCCAGTGCAAAGTCTTTTACGGTGCCGTCGGCCGTTACCGCGATTCCTCCTCCTTCGGCGGTCTTGGCCCGCAGGCCGGCGTCGAATCGGCCCTCCAGCAGCATATCCTGCGGCAGCAGCCCCATGCCTGCGAGCGCCGAGCCCAGCGAAGCGAGATCGGCGCGGGCCGAAGCGACGAGGTCGGCGGCCCCGGGGCCGTAGTTGCCCGTGGCGTCGGCGTTCATCAGCCTCGATCTCACCTTGAGTTCCTTGATGTTGGCGCTGGTTCCATCGGTTACGGTTACGTCGTAGATGAGGTCGATTCGCGGGTCCATGAAGGGCGTGGTCATGCCCGGGGTCTCGAGCCTGATGTTGGCGGCCAGCAGTTTTCCCTTCGCGGCCAGTTTTTTCCTCGGGTCGCCCACGAGCATCGTGTCAAATGTCAGTTGGCCGTCGGCGGTGAGGGGCTTGGGCGTGAAGGAGTCGGCGAAGTTGGAGAGCTTCGCAATGTCGACGTTGCCCGTTATCTTCAGGTCGAGGTTGCCGGCGTCGAGAAGGCTGTCGATCTTGCCCGTTACCTTGCCGGAGATGCCCGGCCCGTCGGACGTTATCTCGGCAAAGACGTATTCGGCCCCCATCCGCTCGAGGTCCAGCATTGCCCGCTGCTCGATCACGAGGCTGGTGATGTTTGCGGGCTTGCGCAGCCGGGCGCCGCTGGCTTGGAAGTCGGTTAGTGTAAAGACGGATTTCGTCGAGAGAGCGGAGATCGGCCCGTTGGCTCTGAGTTGATATTCGAGGCCGCCGACAACGTTGACGGGCAGCACCGCAGACGCGCTTTTTCCCAGCGCGGTGATATCGAGCGTCGAATCCACGGCGAAGTTCTTGACGACCGATTTGCCCTTTTCGCGGACCATCTTGCCGCCGATCTTGATCTCGAGGCCGTCGCACCAGAGCCTGGCCTTTGTGATCTCTCCCAGCTTGTCGGCGGGCTCGGCTTCGGCAATCAGCTCTGCCTCCAAGTTGCGGATCTGGCTTGTCTCACCGGTAGCGCGGTCGGCGAAGCGGACGGTGCCGTTTCTGACGGCGAGGTTGGTTATCTTGAACGCGGGGATAGCGGCCGCCGACAGTGCCTCTTCGTCGGGAAGTCTTTCGGCCGCCGGCTCCTTCTTCAGCGGAAGATCGGCGAGGTTGAGCCGGCCGTCTTCTCCCTTCACCACGGAGATCCGCGGGCCCTCGATAGTGAGATTGTTGATCACGAGCTTCTTGCGAAGAAGCGGCAGGATGTCGGCGTCGAGCGTGAGCTTGTCGATCTGCAGGAGCGGTTCGTCGCCGTATTCTTTCTTGTCTTCGATCACGAGATCAGACAGCACCACGCGCGCGCCTCCGATGAGGCTCATGGAGAAATCGCCGAGCTTTGCCGGGCGGCCGAGGTTTTCCTGGGTGCTTTCGGATATGACGCGCTCGACGGCCGCAGTGGATACGAGCGCCGGCCCGATAACAACGGACGCCGCCAGCAACACGAACAGCACTACCAACGCCACAACAACGGCCTTGCCGATTCTTCTTATGACGCTCTTCTTCTGCCCGACATTCTGTTTGTTTTCGTCGCTCATCTTGTCCCCTCCGAACGGATGCGCGGCCATAGCTGCGGCCGCCTGTGAGGAAAGCGGAGAACCGTCAGGTTGCTTTTTTCCATCGCACGCCGTGGGGTGTGTCTTCGAGGACGATGCCGCGCCCGAGCAGGCTGTCGCGGATGTCATCGGCCTTCTGAAAATCCTTGGCCTTGCGTGCTTCCCGGCGCTCCTGTATCAGCCTCTCGATCTCATCTTCGAGGCCCTTGGCTTCTTCTTCGACTTCAATGACTCCCAGCACCTTGTTGAAATCCATCATTGCGGCCCGTGCGGCCTGGGCGTCTTGCTTGCTTGCCTCGAGCTTGTTGATGTCGCGCATGAAATCGAAGACCGCCCCGAGTGCTACGGAGATGTTGAGATCGTCAT
>JABMSA010000167.1 GCA_013202185.1 Planctomycetota bacterium | reverse complement strand
GGCACTTCAGACGAAAGTCTCGCGCAAGAAGATGCTCCGCTGTGTCCAGCGCAATTTGTGGGCAATAGTCAGGCCACGCGCCGGTGGTGGCCGCAAGGATTGCGATGAAGGCGGCATGGATTGTGCAGACAGCCTCCGTTCAGACTGTGATTGTGGGTTTTTCAACGGCCCCGCTGTTACCAGTAGTTCCGGTCAAGCGCGCATGACAATCGGGAGCCCGCGAATGGATTGACATGCTCCGAGGGTGCAGGAAGTATTGATTAAAGTTGTCTTTACGCTCGTTTGATGCTATCATGGAATACATGTGCGTCGGGTGGGCAGGGAATGTTCCCGGCAACTTCCGTCCACCCCCGACGAGAGCTTTCGATGAATGCCGGGGTCCTTCGCGTGTTTGAAGAAACGACCAAACAAAACACCTTCTGCGAGAGATAATAACACTATGTGGAATGCAACGAAAACGGGCCTGCTGATGGTGATGATGACGGCCCTCCTCATATTTGTGGGGTCGCGATTCGGGCCGCACGGGTTGATAATCGCCGGCGCGTTTGCGCTGATCGGAAATGTGGGATCGTACTGGTTCTCCGACAAGGTTGTGCTCAAGCTCTATCGGGCGCGGGAAGTTTCGGAGTCGGAGGCTCCGAAGCT
Organism: Planctomycetota bacterium; assembly: GCA_013202185.1. Taxonomy (GTDB): domain Bacteria; phylum Planctomycetota; class PUPC01; order JABMSA01; family JABMSA01; genus JABMSA01. The sequence goes on along the minus strand of JABMSA010000167.1, from coordinate 2,247 downwards.
GCACACAGCCGTCGAACGCCTCGCCCAGAGGGCCGGCCTCCCGAAGCCGAAGGTCTGCATTGTGCCGTCGCAGTCGCCTAATGCGTTTGCCACGGGACGCAACCCCAAGCACGCGGTGGTGGCCGTTACCGAGGGCACCCTTCGCCTGCTCGACTCGGAGGAGTTGGAGGGGGTGCTGGCACACGAGATGGCTCATGTGGCAAATCGCGACATGCTCATCTCAACGATCGTGGCCGTGATGGCCGGCGCAATCATGATGATTGCCACGATGCTCAGGTGGGGGATGATCTTTGGCGGATTCGGCGGCAGAGGCAACCGCAGCGGCAATCCGCTGGCGCTCCTGGCAATAGTGATCTTCGCCCCGATCGCGGCGATGCTGATACGACTGGCCGTGTCGCGCTCGCGCGAGTACGAAGCCGACGCTCAGGGCGCAAGGCTGGCCGGCAGCCCGTTCGGCCTCGCAGGCGCACTCGAGAAACTCCAGTCCGCCTCGCGAAGAGTTCCGCTCAGCTCCGGCCCGGCAACCGCGCACTTGTTCATCGTCAATCCGCTCAGCGGCAAGGGCATCGCGGGGCTGTTCAGCTCGCACCCGCCGACCGAAGAGCGCATCCGCCGCCTGCGACACATGACATCAATCTGACACGACGCCCCAAGCCAAAGGACGGCTGCCATCTCTCGCCAATCCCTCAAAGTCTGCGTGGCGCCCGACTCGTTCAAGGAGTCGCTGAGCGCAATCGAGGCCGCCGAGTGCATCGCGGCAGGGCTGAGGAAAGCCGCCCCACGCTGCGAAGTGGTGATCGTGCCAATGGCTGACGGCGGCGAGGGTACCGTCTCGGCGATGGTCAGCGCCACCGAAGGCCGACGCCTCAAGGCCAATGTCACCGGCCCGCTCGGCGAACCGGTCGAGGCCGAGTTTGGCGTGCTGGGCGACGGGCGGACCGCGATCATCGAAATGGCCGCAGCCTCCGGGCTCGAACTGGTTTCGCCCGGCAAGAGAAACCCGATGCTGACGACCACCTTCGGAACCGGCGAGCTTATTCGCGCGGCGCTCGATGCGGGCTGCCGGAAAATCATCGTCGGTGTCGGCGGCAGCGCGACGGTCGACGGCGGCGTCGGCATGGCGCAGGCGCTCGGCGGGCGCTTTCTCGACGCAGAGGGCAAGTCCATCGGCCGTGGCGGCGGGGCACTGGCGGCCTTGCACGCCATTGATCTTCTCGACATGGAGAGGCGGTTGCGGGAAACGCGCGTCGAGGTTGCCTGTGACGTAAACAATCCGCTCACCGGGCACAAGGGCGCCGCCGAGGTGTACGGACCGCAAAAGGGCGCGACGCCGGCCATGGTGTTTCAGCTCGAGACCAGCCTCCAACGGCTGGCGGCTGTCATCCGTTATGATCTGGGTGTGGAGGTCGAGGAGCTTCCCGGGGCGGGCGCGGCCGGCGGAATCGCAGCCGGGCTGGTCGCCTTTCTCGGAGCCGAGCTTCGGCCGGGCGTCGACGTCGTGATCGAGAGCGTGGGCCTCGAAGAAAAAATGGCGGGCTGCGACCTGGTCGTCACCGGCGAAGGCAAGCTCGACAGCCAAACGGCCCACGGCAAGGCGCCGGCCGGAGTGGCGCGCCTCGCCGCCGGGCTCGGCATTCCCGTGATCGCGTTCGCCGGGTGCGTTGAAGATCACCCGCTGCTCGTGGAGGCGGGCCTGGGGGCGTCGTTTGGTATTGTGAGCCGCCCGATGCCGCATGCCGAAGCCCTCCGACGTGCGCCGGAGCTTCTGACCGCCTCCGCCGAACAGGCATTCCGTGCATTTCTAATGGGCCTTGATGCATGATACACTTGATACTGGCATCAGCGTCGCCGCAGCGCAAGCGCCTGCTCTCTGAGCTGAGCCGCAGCTTCGACGTGATCCCCGCCGACGTCGATGAGACCCTGCCCGCCGGCCTGCCGCCCGCCGAGGCGGCCGCACACGTCGCCCGCAGAAAGGCGGAGAGGACCGCCCGCATCGCAAGAGAACGCGACCTCGGGGGAGTGGTAGTGGCCGCCGACACGATTGTGCTCGCCGGGTCGGACAACCCCGAGGTGATCGGGAAGCCGGACAATGACGAGCACGCCGTTGCCATATTGAAGAAGCTCAGCGGCAGCCGCCACACCATCGTCACGGGCCTGTGCGTGTTTGACATGGCATCCGGCAAGCTCGAGCTGGGCTGGGACGAGACGCACGTGACAATGGTGGCGATGACCGACGCGCAGATCCGC
>JABMSA010000166.1 GCA_013202185.1 Planctomycetota bacterium | reverse complement strand
TTGTGAGTCAAAGCTACCGTTACCACCAATGGGACGTGCAGAAGTAAGGCCCACGGAACACACGGAATCGGAATGCAACCAAGCTTAAGGGTAGAATGCCCAAGCCCAAAGAAATTGCACAAGTGTGTGGTGGTTGTTGGGACCCGACCGGGGCCTCTTGTGAAAGGAGCCAAATAATGGATTTCTTTTTTCAGTCCATATTAGTAGGTACCCTTCTCCAGGTATGTACTGTACTAACATGTAAGACTCACAGAGAAGGAGTATGTTGATGCGCAAGGAGTATTTGCTTGCCCCGGGGCCCACACAGGTGCCGCCGGAGGTGCTGCTGGAGATGGCCCGGCCGGTGTTTCATCATCGCACGGGCGAGTATCGCAAGCTGCACGAAGAGGTCCTCGCCGGCCTGAAGGCGGTCTTTAGAACTGAGAACGATGTGTTCATCAGCAGCTCGTCGGGCACGGGCGCGATGGAGGCGGCGGTGGCGAACGTCCTGTGCCCGGGCGACAAGGCCCTGGTGGTGCAGGGCGGCAAGTTTGGCGAGCGCTGGACCGAACTGTGCGAAGCGTTTGGCGCGCAGCCTGTAGTTATAGAGGTCGAATGGGGCAAGGCGGTCGATCCCGAGATCATACGCAAACATCTCAACGACGATCCCGATATCGTTGCCGTTTACACCACCCTCAGCGAGACCTCCACCGGTGTGGCCAACGACCTGCAAAGCATCGGCGCGATCGTGAAAAAGAACGACGCGATCCTCGTGTGCGACGGCATCTCGTCCGTGGGCGCAGTTCCCATGGAGACGGACGCCTGGGGTGTGGATATGCTTGTGGTTGGCTCGCAAAAAGCCCTGATGATGCCGCCTGGCCTGGCATTTGTGACCGTAAGCCCCAAGGCGTGGGCGCGAATCGATTTCTGCGAGTCGACAGCGTATTATTTCGACCTGAAGCGCGCGCGAAAATCCATGAAGACGTTCGACAACCCGTGGACGCCCGCCGTTACGCTGATGGTGGGCCTGAGGAAGGCACTCGAGATTCTCAACGAACGCGGCATCGAGCAGATATGGAAAGACCATACCCGGCTGGCCCAAGCTGCACGCGCGGCCGCCAAAGCCCTGGGGCTGGAGCTGCTCGCGGATCCGCCGGCCGATTGTGTGACGGCCATAAGGCTACCCAAGAACGTCGACGGCGTGGAACTCGTCAAGAAGCTCCGAACCGAGCACGGCATCACCATAGCCGGCGGGCAGGCCGAACTCAAGGGCACGATCTGCCGTATCAGCCACATGGGCTACGCCGGCGACTACGACGTGATAATCGCCATCTCCGCCCTGGAAATGATCCTCGATGAGATGGGCTGCGAACTCGAACTCGGCGCCGGAGTGCGAGCTGCCGAACAGGTGCTGAAGAATGATCAAGGAACCAGCGAATGAAAGTATTGATCTCCGACAAATTGCCCGACGTTGCAGTTGAGATTCTGTCTTCGTATCCTGATATCGACGCCGACAACAAGCCCGGCTTGGCCGCGCATGAGCTGATGGCGATCATCGGCGAATACGATGGCATCGTCATCCGCAGCGGAACGAAGCTGACGGCCGACGTGCTGGAGCACGCCAAACGGTTGAAAGTGATAGCCCGTGCGGGCGTAGGTGTGGACAACGTCGACGTGAAAGCCGCCAGCCGCAAGGGTATTATCGTGATGAATACGCCCGGCGGCAACACTACGTCCACGGCCGAGCTGACGGTTGCCATGATCCTGGCGCTGTCGAGAAACATCCCGGCGGCGTGCGCTTCGCTGAAGAGCGGCAAGTGGGACAGAAAAAGCTTCGTCGGCAATCAGCTCTCTGGCAAGACGATCGGTATCGTAGGGCTGGGGCGGGTTGGGCTGGAGGTGGCGAGGCGGGTATCGACCTTCGAAATGAAGGTCGTGGCCTACGACCCCTACATCGCACCGGAGCGTGCGGCGCGGCTGGGCATCGAGCTGGGCGACCTCGAGTCGATCTGGGAATGCGCCGACTACGTGACGGTGCACACGCCCATGACGCCCGAAACGCGCGGCCTGATCGGCGCCCAAGAGCTTGCAAAGATGAAAGACGGCGTGCGCATCATCAACTGCGCCCGCGGCGGAATTATTGACGAAAACGCCCTTGCCGACGCCATCGAGGCGGGCAAGGTGGCCGGCGCGGCGGTGGATGTGTACCCCGAGGAGCCGCCCACGAATCGGCGCCTCATCGAGCTGCCGCAGGTTGTTGCGACGCCGCACCTTGGCGCCTCGACGCAAGAAGCGCAGATCAACGTGGCTACCGACGCCGCCCGGCAGCTTGCCGATGCCCTCACCGGACGCGCCGTTCGGTTTGCACTCAACCTGCCTGGCCTGGACCCTCGCGAAGCCGAGGTGCTGCAGCCGTATTCAAACCTGGCAGATAAGATGGGCTGCCTGCTCCGGCAATTGGTCCGGGGGCAGTTGGAGTCGGTGCGGATTTGCTATACCGGAGACCTGGCGCAGATGAACGTTGCACCCGTTACGCGCAGCCTCACAGCCGGGCTGCTGAGGCCGGTGCTCGAGGAAAACGTCAACCTCGTCAACGCCCCGGTGCTCGCCGAAGAACGCGGGATCACAATCATCGAATCGCGCAGTTGCACGTCGGGCGACTTTACCAACACCATCGAGGCCGTGATGACCACCGACCACGGCGAGGTCTCCGTGGAGGGCACGCTCTTCGGCAAGAGCGACCCGCGGATAGTGGGCATCAACGGCTACCACGTAGAGGTAATGCCCGTGGGCGACCTGATAGTAATCACGAACCAGGACCGCCCGGGCCTCATCGGCGACATCGGCCGGATAATGGGCGCCGGCGGCGTGAACATATCGTCGATGACCTTCGGCCGCAAAGAAGCCGGCGGCGACGCGATGACGGTGCTCAACCTCGACGCCACCCCCTCCGATGCTCTATTGGACGAAGTGAGCAAGGTAAGCAACGTGACGGCGGCGCTTGCGATTCAACTTTGAGAGAACATCATATGAACGCACGCGAGTGCAAACCGCAGGTTCGCAAAGCCAAAATGGCCGACGTCAGGAAGATTCATCGGCTGATCAACGATGCCGCCGGGCACGACGATATGCTGCCCAGGTCGCTGAGCGAGATCTACGAGAAACTCCGAGACTTCCACGTTTGCGTGGCAAACGACGCCGTGGTGGGCTGCTGCGCCCTCCACATAGTGTGGGATGGCATCGCCGAGATCCGGTCGCTGGCCGTTGACGAACAACGGCGCGGCGCCGGAATCGGCACCAGCCTGATGCGCCGCTGCCTGGTCGAATGCCAGGGGCTTGGCGTGGGCGAGGTGTTTGTGCTCACATACGTGCCGGCTTATTTCGAAAGGGCCGGTTTCGGCGAGGTCAGCAAGGATGTTCTTCCTCATAAGATATGGTCCGACTGCGTGAAATGCCCCAAATTCCCCGACTGCGGGGAAGTGGCAATGATGCTAACACTTGGCGACGCCGATTGAGCCGCGACGCGGCGAACCGGCCCGGAGCGGGGCGCTCGAGCGCCGCCTTAATCGGAGATCAGACGAAACATTATGGCAGGAAACATTTTTCGCAGACACCTCATCACGGGGCTTGCCGCCCTGCTGCCGACGCTCCTTACTGTGTTTGTGTTCTTCAAGTTGTGGGAGTTTGCCCGCGACACCATCGGCAATCCGCTGGTTTACGCGCTGACCAACTATAAGGCAGGCGAGGCACCGTCCCCGCCATCATGGCTCACTTTCGCCGGCGGGGCGGCCGCATTTGTGCTGCTGATTCTCCTCGCGATGCTCCTGGGGCTGATCCTCACCAGCTTCATCGGCGCCCGGATATTCAGGGCCGTCGAGAACTCGCTGCAGCGCCTGCCGTTCATAAGCGCAATATACAGGCCGGTTCGCCAGGTCACCGATTTTTTCCTCAGCGACAAGACTCAGCAATTCCGCAGCGTGGTGGCCGTGGAATACCCTCGCAAAGGCATGTACTCCATGGGATTTGTCACCAGCAGCGGCCTCAAGGACGTCACCACCCCCGACGGCCGGCGAATGATCAGTGTATTTGTACCCAGCTCACCCACCCCTTTCACTGGCTACGTTGTGCTCGTGGCCGAGTCCGAAATCATCCCCCTCCCCGTGGCCATCGACGAAGCGATCAGGTTCTCGGTGTCGGCGGGCGTAATTCGCCCCAAGTCCGAGATACCCGAAATCGAAACATCAGAACTATCGACCGCCACACATGACGCCGGCGTCTGATCAGCGAAAACGATTCGTTTCTTAGACATCGCGTCCATTTCAGGCAACATCGCGTAAGTCATTACCCTTACGATGGTTACGCGCTCTTCTCCCCCCTTTCCCCTTCGGATGTGTCTACTCAACGCAACTTCGCCCCCGTTGCACACTTCCGCTTCAGCGCAACGCGGCGCTCTTTTCTGCTTTCCTAACTCCTTGTGCAGTAAACGCTTAGCGTTTCGCTACAGAGATTTCGGATTTGCGCCGACCTTTTGGCACAATTTTTGCAAAACAGACCAATAGTTCTTTGATAGCACTTGAGCCCGTTGGCAGAACCAACTCGGAGTCAGGCTGACAGGACATTGCCCGGCGTTGGATTTGTTGAACATCGCGTTCAATTTAGGCATCATGCTGTAAGCGCTTGTCTTCAAGGAGCTTACGAAACAAAACGCGGTGATCGCATGCTTCTTGTGTTCAGTTTCGGAAACGTCACCGAGGCCCGGCACTTTTCCACCAGACCTGATCCGAAAAAAAGTTCTTCCGTAAGCTCTGAGTATTTAACAACTTGCAGCTTTCACGGCGAAAGATAAGGAAAACCATTGATTTTGGCACGTCATTTGCGTGATAGCTCATGGCTTTTGTATCCGAGTCGAACAAAGCTAGATTCTTAAACACCTAGACTTCCGAAAGGAGGTGAATCGTTAGCAGGCAGAAAGAAGAAATTGGCTAATCCTTGACTACAGTAGGTTTTGAGTGAAAAAAGGAGATAAACGAAATGAAAAAGATTTGTATTGGTGTTGCGTTGCTGCTCATTTGCTCGACGGCGTCGGCTACGACCACGCTTTACTTGGGCGAACAGTCAACCGGAAACCAAGTCATCTACGCGGACATTGGAGATGTGATTGAGATCGGGATGTTCGTGAGCGATGTCGCTTCCCTCGCCGGCATGGACGCGTTCATCCTCACGACCGGCATCGGTATGCCCGGGTCAGCAAGCGGCGAGGTAGTCGAATGGTACCTCAACCCCGAGTATGTCGTAGCTCAAGTTGGCGAGTGGTTCAACACTGCCGCCAACACGCCCGGCAAGTCCGGCCTTGAGGCCGACGCGGCCGTCTCATACGTCATGTCGATCACATCAATGATGGCCGCCCCCCGTACCAAGGACGCAGTCGGGCAGCCGATCCCCCCTGAGAATCAGGATGAAGGTTTTGTCGACGGAAGCGGCGACATCGCCATCTTCAC
>JABMSA010000165.1 GCA_013202185.1 Planctomycetota bacterium | reverse complement strand
GCTGCTGGAGGCGGAGCTCTTCGGTTATGAAAAAGGCGCATTCACAGGCGCGGCAATCGACGGCAAGGTCGGCCTTTTCGAAGCCACCGAAGGCGGCACGATCTTCCTCGACGAAGTCGGCGAGATGGGAGTGAAGCTCCAGGCCAAGCTCCTGCGAGTGCTGCAGGAAAAAACATTCAGAAAAGTAGGCGGAATAGAAACAATACAAGCCGACGTGCGCGTAATAGCATCCACCAATCGAGACCTCCACGAGCAGGTCCGCGAGGGGAAATTCCGCGAAGACCTCTACTACCGGCTGAACGTTGTGCCCGTGCGAGTGCCCCCGCTGCGCGAGCGCAACGAAGACATCCTCCTGATTGCAAACTACTACCTCGACAAGTTCAACGACACCTTCAACGCAGGAATCGCAGGCTTCGACCCCGAGGTGGAAAAAACACTGAAGGTCTATCACTGGCCGGGCAACGTTCGCGAACTCAAGAACGTGGTCGAGCGCGCCGTACTGATGGAATCGGGCAAACGCATAACCGACAAATTCCTCATGCTCAAGAAGGAGCAACCTCGGGCCGCCGCCGCCGACAGCCTCCTCCTCACCGACCGCAGCCTCGTCTCGATGGAAAAGCAGCTCATCGGGTGCGTCCTCGCCGAAACACGATGGCAGCGCTCGGAAGCAGCGAAAATACTCGGCATCCACCGGACGACCCTCGCAGCCAAGATAAAGGACTACGGGCTTGATTCCGGCGTGCCGCAAAACACAACAAATTGACGAATAACATGGCTGCGCAGGCCGGGGCCAAAAAGCCCTTCGCCCGCGTATCGCACGGAAACGCAAGAACTTATTCAAACAATACGCCTTCGGCACGGAATTTGCACCGGAAGCCAAGGCAAAAGGCACAAAACGAGCCGAGCAAAGGAAACAAAGTGAGCACAACAACTGTAACCCCGGCCGATATGTCGCTCGTAAGCGTGGTGGAAGAAGCCAGCTTCACCGGCGATCTCGGGCCCGTAAGTTACTGCGACGACGGCGGCGCACCCTGCATGATCAACGACGAGTTTTGCCCAATGAGCGAACTGCTTCTCGAGCACCAACGCCACGTTGCCCAACTCAAGGCGAAGCTCGAAGATTCCGAGCAGCGCGTTCGCCACCTCGATGGCCTGGCGAAGCTCGGCGAACTGTCGGCCGTTGTGGCTCACGAAATAAGAAACCCGCTCGCCGGCATCTCGGCTACGGCCGAGGTGCTGCTCGACGACATCTCCATCGACGATCCGCGCCACGAGAGCGTAACGATCATCTTCCAGGAAATCCAACGCCTGGAAAAAACCGTGCGCAACCTGCTCGACTTCGCCCGCGACCACAAGCCGTTTATCACCTGCACTGACATCCGCGAAGTCATCGAGCGCGTGCTCGCCGGGGTCGATCACCTGGCGGCCGAGCGCGGCGTGACCGTGAGCGGCGCCTGCCCCAACGACCTCGGCGATGCTCAGGCCGACCCCGAACTCCTCACACAAGCCTTTGCAAATCTGGCGCTCAATGCAGTTCAGGCCATGCCGCACGGAGGTGAGCTGAGCGTGAAACTCTACCGCGAAACAGACCAACACGGGCGCTGGGTGAGAGTGGTCGTAAGCGACTCGGGCTGCGGCATAAACAGCGAAAACATAGATAGAATATTCGACCCGTTTTTCACCACCAAAACCAACGGCGCCGGCCTTGGCCTCGCCGTTTCCAAAAAAATAATAGAAGCACAAAAAGGCCGGATCACCGTGCACAGCAAGCCCGGGCGAGGTACTACCTTTGTCGTGAGCCTGCCGGCCGCATGAAGTAACGACCGAAAACCTGCAACCGCGCAGACGCAACAGCGGAGATGAGAATGAACGGCAAGATCCTGATAGTCGATGACGAGCGTACAATTCGGAAGGCGGTGCGCGATGCGCTCTCCCGCGAAGGCCATTTCGCGGTCACGGCACCCAACGCCGAAGAGGCGATCCGAAGGTGCAAGGCCGAGCCCTTCGACCTGCTGATAACCGACCTCAAGATGCCCGGCATCAGCGGCCTCGAGCTGATCCGAGAGGCCAGGGCGCTC
>JABMSA010000164.1 GCA_013202185.1 Planctomycetota bacterium | reverse complement strand
CGACCAGCCCAGGGCTTTGCGACAGTAGACCGCGGCGCCCATACCGCCCAACACGCAGTGGGCGATACCGCCGGCAAGATATGTGATCCGCCTTGCAACCACGTACGTACCGACCACGCCGCAGGCGATGCTGATCAACAGGCCAACGGCCAGGATGCATAGCAATACGGGGGGCGCTCCGCCCAGTTCGCTCTGCAATGTGCGAAAAAAATCACCCATGATGTGGCTCCGGGTCGTTGGAATGGTCCTGGCAGTTATGATCGTGTCTGACGAGCATTACGTCGTGGCCGTACAAATCGCGCATCAACTCGCCGGTGAGTTCGGCGGTGGGGTGCACAGCCACCGATCCATGCACGCAGACGACCTTGTCGACAAGTTGCGAGACGAATCCCACATCGTGCGAGACCATCACGAGGGTGAGTTTTTCGCTGAGTTGCGTCAGGAGTTGGTAGAATTCCGCTTCGACGCCTATGTCCAGATTTGCTGTCGGTTCGTCAAGCAGCAGCAGTTCGGGGCCCGAGGCGATGGCGCGGGCGATCAGTACGCGTTGTCTCTGCCCGCCGGACAAATCTGAGAACGCCCGTCTGCCCAGGTCGCCGAGTCCGACGGCTTGGAGGGCTTCGCCGGCGGCAAGGCGGTCGCTGCGGCGGTAGGGCCCGAGCACTCCCGTCTGTCCGATGCGCCCCATGAGCACTACGTCAGTGACGCTGACTGGGAATTTCGGATCGAATGCGGCATGCTGCGGGGCATATCCGATCCGCTTACGCCGGGCGGTCGGTTGACCGCCGAATACCCGCACCGTTCCGCGCGCAGGCCGCAAGAGCCCGAGAATCAGCTTTACCAGCGTTGTCTTGCCCCCGCCGTTCGGCCCGACCATGCAGACCTTCTGCCCGGCCGAAATCGACAGATTGATATTCTGCAGCACGGGCAGAGAGTCATACGAGAACCAAAGGTCACGGATGTCCACGGCAAGATTGTTTGACTCTGACTGTGACATTCTGCGTTCCTACGGTTGCAGGGCCTTTCGCAGTTCTTCGGCAATGTGTTCGAGATTGTTTATGTAATCGGCGGACAGCGGGTCCAGGACTGCGACCTTGCCGCCGATTTCCTTGGCGATCACATCGGCGGCCTGGCGTGAAAACTGCGGTTGGACGAAGATGGTCTTCACTCCGGCGGCTTTCACGCGGGCAATCAGGTCGCTTCTGTGCCTCGGTCCCGGAGACTTGCCCTCACTCTCGATGGCCTCCTGTTTCAGCCCATAGGCCTTTGCGAAATACCCAAATGCCGGATGAAACACGAAGAACGTTTTCCCCTTAATTGGGGCAAGGGTTTTGGTGAGCCTGGCGTCGAGATCGTCCAGATCGCCCTGCAGTTTGCGGAGGTTGTTGCGATAGTCATCGGTGTGGGGCGGGTCCAGCGTGCATAGTTCCCGACAGATTCCCTCAGCGAGAGTCCTGGCGATTCGCGGCGACATCCAGACATGGCTGTCTTCGTGATGCCCGTGTTCGGCGGCGCCCTCGGCGACGTTTACGACTCTCAGTTGTGTATTGCCCCAGGCCAGCTTCGACGAGACGATCTGTTCAAAGCCGCTCCCCGCGCAAAGCAGCAAGCCGGCCCGACTGAGCCTGACGACTTGCCTCGGCGTTGGCGTGTAAGTATGCGGGTTCCCGCCCGGGGCGATCAGAACGCTCACCGTCACGTGCCGGCCGGCGATTCGTTCGGCGAAGTACGCCAGCGGTGCGACACTGACGAACACTTGAGGTTTCCCCTGCTCGACAGGTTCGCCTCGGCCGCCGCATCCGCCCGCGGCAATCAGCATCGCAAGCAGCAGCGCCCCTTGGGAGCGAATGGTGACAGTTGCCGTTTTCTTTATCATACGTCGGTTACGGTGCAGCGTGAGGTTTCGGATTCCCAGATCGTTACTGCCGAAAGCCCCGGCAGGTCCGGTGCTATCCTTTTCCAAAGATACTGCCCGAGGGTCTCGCTGGTGGAGTTGGCCAGGCCGGGGATGTCGTTGAGGTTGCGGTGGTCCAGTTCGTCCAGGACCGCCTCGACGACGCGTTTGATGTCTCCGAAATCGATCACCCATCCGGTTTCCGGATCGGGCCGGCCGCTAACGTGCACGTCAACGCGATAGCTGTGTCCGTGCAGGCGGCTGCATTTGTGTCCCGCCGGAACGTTCGGCAGGGAATGAGCGGCCTCGAATCGGAATGTCTTGACCAGTTCTGCTTGCATTTTCTTTACACTCCGCGGTCCTTGTTCGGCCAGATGATCTTATGCAATTGCATGCCCAGCCGCACGGGTAAATTGTCCCGGAGAATCCATCGGGCCAGGTCCGCCGGGTCGAGATGCCCGGCGGCGGGGGAGAAGATAACCGTGCACCGGTCGCCCAGGGAATGCTCTGCTACAGCGTCTCGGGCGAAGTTGTAGTCCTCGCGGTCGGCGATTACGAACTTTGCTTCGTCGGCGGGGCGAAGTTGCTCGACGTTGGCCCAGAGTATCCGGTCGGACTCGCCGCTGCCTGG
>JABMSA010000163.1 GCA_013202185.1 Planctomycetota bacterium | reverse complement strand
TAAGTGCTGTGTAATACAGCACTTACGAGTCTTAAAGGTGCCAGGCACCGAAAAAGAGAGGAGTCACGAGCCAGATGTCACACCTGGAACAGGCAGGCGCCCGAAGATGGCGGCCCCACCCGCGCGCAGGCGAGATCCACGCACCCATAGACCCACGGACCCGCCCGCCCTACCACACCCCCGATGTCGCCTCCTGCCGGACGGTGCGGCTTCGGCGCACTTCGGCCCCGTGTTTCAGGAGGGTTTGCTGCAGCTCGATGACATTTACCTGGCGCGGCACGATGCCTCGTTCTGCGGCTACTGCTGCTGCGGCGCCGGCGGCCTGGCCTATGGCCATCGTGCAGGCTTTTACGTTGAGCGACTCATACGGCTGCGGCTCGCACGATATGCACCTGCCCGCCACGAGCAGGCCGTCGATGCCAACCGGCAGCATGCACCTGTAGGGCACGTCGAAGCCTTCGTGGTCGAGATACTTCACCGAGCCGTAGTAGTGAGGAATCGGCGCGGCGCTCACGGCGATGGTGTCGGGGAAGCGCGCGCCGCTGAGTGCGTCGTTTTCGGTGAGCGTGTATTCGCACTGCACGTATCGGCTCCTTGCGAAGCCCATGCTCGGGGGCGTTTCGACCACGAACGCATTCTCGAGCAGCGGATGGGCCGCTCGCAGGCGTTCGAAATGCTCGAGCACTTCTGTCCGCGCGTGCATCTCGCTGCGGCTCAGCTCGCCGGCCCCGGTGCACCCTGCGCTGATCGCCGGGCCGGGCACCAGCAGGCTGCCGCCCATCAACACCCCGGGAAAACGATAGCCCGCCACCGGACGGAACCCCGCTACCTTATACATCAAGTTTGGCGCCGAGCGGCTGGCGGATGCCTCGGGGGTGTCGTGTCGGATGGCGCCCGCACCGAAGGCCACGGCGGCGTCGCCGGTGCAGTCGACAACGACCTTCGCGAAGATCGCCTGCCTGCCCGATCTGTTCTCGACGATGACGCCAAGCACGCGGTTGCTCTCGGAGATCGGCGCGGTTGCGAGCGTGTGCAGCAGCGCGTCGCACCGCGAATCGTCCGCCATTTTCATCAGCAGCACTTTCAGCTTCTCCACGTCTACCGCGTAGGAATAACTGAGCTGCGCGTGCGACAGCTCGAAGACCTGCTGCTCGTGCGGGCCGAGCGCAAGGGCGTCCATTCGATGAAGCTGTAGGACGATTTCCTGTGGAATTCCTCGCACGGCCTGGAGGGCGTTGGGCGGCTTTTGATTTCGGAATCCGCTTATCATGCCCATCAGCGATGCGGTGAGTGATCCGCCGAGGTAAGCCTGGCGCTCGACGAGGAGCGTGTCGGCGCCGAGCCGCGCGGCGGAGATAGCAGCCACCGATCCCGCGGGTCCGCCGCCAACCACCAGCACGTCGACCTCGGCATAAACCGGGATCTGCTTGCCCGGTTCGTAGAACGTCTTCATCTTTTTATCTCCCTCCGGCAGGCCCAGCCGCGAAGCCGACCTGCACCTGTTATTCTCTTTCTAACGGCGGCCTTGGCCTGAAGAACAACACAAACACGATGAATGCGGCGGCCGCGATCAGCGAGTGAAATCTCATCATTGCCGGCACGCCGACGGCGTCCACGAATGCGCCCGCCATCAGGCTGCCCACGACGCCGCCCGCCCCGAGCATCGATGCCGCAAAGATCGACTGAGCACTGGCGCGCAAGTCGTCGGGCGTTCGCCCGTCGACATATATCAGCCCCCCGACTAAAAGCGCCCCAAGCGTGAGTGCGTGCAGCGCCTGGCTCATAAGTATAATCGCCGCGCTCGGCTGAAGGGACAGTATAAAAAGCCTGACCACAATCGCGGCCAGGCCCAGCCCGTAAACACCTCGAATACCCAGGGCGCCTATCAGGCGTTCGGAGTAAAAAATGAACGGCGTTTCGGCGATGGGCCCGAGCGCCCACACCAGGCCTATCAGGCGGTCATCGAAGCCTTGCCCGTGCAGGTAGTTGCTGAAGAACGAGTAGTAACCCTCCATCGCGGCGCGTCCGATGAAGCCGCAGAGCCCAAGGATCAGCAGGTCGCGCTGCAAGAACAGCCGCACGGCCCGTTTCGCGATGAAGCGTCGCGGTTTCACCTTCACCGCCGGCAGCTTCGATACGAGGGAAAGCGCCACGACCGACGACGCGGCGGCGACGTAAAACGCCACCCTCAGGTTGGTGGTCTTCGACAGGATCAGCCACATGCAAATGCTCGCGAAGATGAATCCCACCGAGCCGGCGCAGCGTATTCGGCCGTACGTAGTGCGCGGGTGTTTGGTCAGGTAGCCGAAGGTTACGCTGTCGATCAGCGGAAAAACCGGCGTGTTGAAGAAGGCGAAGATCCCCATCAAGAGGAGCGCTTGCCAGTAGAGCGCAACGGCGCCGAAGAGGATCAACGCAACGGCCGATGTCCCCAGGCCGATCGCCATGAGAAAGCGGGGGCCGCGCAGCTTGTCGCTGAGGATACCCCAGATCGGCGGCACAACAACGGCCATCATCAACCTCACCGCCGTGATCGAGCCGATTTGCTTGCCGCTGAAGTGAAGGGTCTTCTCGAAGAAAAGATTGATGAAAGGTATCGAGCAGCCCACCACCGCGAAAAAGAAAAAGTAGTAGGACCTCAGCGCCAGAGGACCGACCGACCTTGTTTCTGAGGGGCCGACGGGCTGGGAATCCGATGTGCCCGGCAAGCGAGTGCTCCGTGCAGGGTGCGTCCGATGGATCGTGCCGGGCGTGGCCGGCCCGGTCATCTGAGAGCGTAGCATTATACATTGTCGGGGGGCAAAGTTGTTGTTGGAAATCCGTCTCTTCGATCGTCGTTGAATAAAGAGCAGCGAAGAATCGTCTTGACATTCGCCGAGGCAACATTATAATAGTACTCTTGCATGGTCTGCGCGCACGCCCTGAACCGTGGGCCGTTGGCGGCTGGGATTTTGTATGAAACAACGCAATCATTGTTGGAGCGAAGATGAAGAAATCATACGAATCAACAATCGACGAGGCTACGCAGGCCAGGTTCCGCCTCGCTGAGGTAGCAGGCGCACTTTCCAGGCAAAAAGGCCACGCCTTCTTCTGGGTCCTGCCCGTTTTTGCCTATTTCTACCAAATAGACCCCTCGGCGAGTCTTGGGAAGAGACTAACTATCACGGCGCTCATGAGTGCCGGCCTTATTGTGCTCCACCTGCTCATTTACAAAGAGCTGGTACGCAGAGGCATCCGTAAGGCTCTCGCGAAGGCATTGGGCAGCGATCAATCGATTCCAAGTGAATATGAATTGGACGACGATGGCCTGGCCTTCAGGCAACTCGGTAATGAGGTCAGATTCTCCTGGGCGAACGTCGTGGAGGTCAACGACAGAAAAAACGCCGTTGAGATTGTCGTAAAACCGACCGCCATTGCAATCATCCCGAAGAGGATCTTCGACGGAGCCGACGATCTTCAGAAATGGATCAAGTTCATTGAGGACCGGAGAGAGCTCAACAACCGGGAAGACGAGAACACGGTTACCTGATTTGTCACAGGCACACGCGGCGCCTGCCGTCAGCCTTCCGCGCTCGTCCTCGTCGAACCATCATTCTGAGCCGTGCATCGTCTATCCATCTGGCAAGGCGCCCCCTCCCGATTACAGGCGTCGGTACCTGACATTCGGTTCCTGCGGTACACAAGGCACATCTAACTCCTTGCATGGCCAGTAGTTGCAACGCTTAAAAGTGCCAGGCACCGAAAAAGGGCAGAAGAACACGTTGGCCGCTACGCGCTGCACGCGGACGCGGCGCACACGCCCAAAGCTCCAAAGGAGCGACATGACGATAGCCCATAGCGTAAGCTATGGGTCCTTGTGCGCTGCCAACCGTCAGGGCTCGTACAGAATCGAGATATGAAAAACGTCGCCGCATTTGCGGACCAGCCCGCCCCCTACGCAGACCGACGCCCTTAAGTGAATGCCCTCACCCCCTACCCCCTCTCCCTGTGGGAGAGGGTCGGCCGAAGGCCGGGGTGAGGGTCTTGCGACGCGGCGGTTTGCCATGTGGCAAGGCGCCCCCTCCCGATTACAGGCGCCGGTACCTGACATTCGGTTCCTGCGGTACACAAGGCACATCTAACTCCTTGCATGGCCAGTAGTTGCAACGCTTAAAAGTGCCAGGCACCGAAAAAGGG
>JABMSA010000162.1 GCA_013202185.1 Planctomycetota bacterium | reverse complement strand
CTCAGCCTCGACTACACCACCTGCATGACCTGGGCATCGAACCGGCTGGGGGGGATGGTTGACGGGCCGATCTATCGCCGGGCACAAGGAGCGATGGAGGAGGACATCGCCGCGGAAATCCTCGATAAGCTCAAGCGTGATTACGACGTGATCGTCGTGGGCAACATCGATTGGTGCATCCTGCCGCGCGAGGTGGAGTACGCGATCCTGAAGAAGGTGCACGACGGCACGGGGCTCGTGTGTGCGAACCACGCCGCGGGGCGCACAGAGACGCTGGAGGGAATCCTCGCTTCGGAGCCCGTGGATGACGCGAGTGCTATCTCAGGCGGCGTTCCGCTGAAGGCGTTGCCCGCGTTGGGGCTGCGCGAGCGCGGGGGAGAAGGCATCGGCGAAATCCTTGCTCTGCGCCGGCTCAAGCGCGGCCGCGTCGCATTCCTGGGCTTTCCAGGCCGTGCTCAGACCGAGCCCGGCCGCCTGGCAATGCTGAATCCCAAGCTGCCGCGTTTCACGTTTCTGACCCCCGCGATGGGGTTCGTGGGCGAGCGGGAACTCCTGCACTACGAGTACTACCTCTCGCTCGGGATCAAGACGATGCTCTGGGCGGCGGGCAAGGGGCCGGCCGTGCACATCGAGTCCATCGGGCCGGACGACGTTACGCTCAAGCGGGACGAATTGGCACAAGCTGTAGTGACGATCACCACGCGCGCCGACCAGGCCCTGCAAGGCGTCACGGTCCGCCTCGCTGTGCGCGACGAATTGGGCAAGGAGGAGCACGAAGCCAAGAAGTCGTTTAACCTTCAGCAAGGAAGAAGCACGATCAGCTTCCCAATGCCGAGTCTCAAAGTCGGAAGGCACTTTGTCGACGCCTTCGTCGAGAAGGACGGCAAGATCGTCAACTGGGGATCGAGCTGCTTTGATGTGAGTTCCGAGCTGTTTGTGAGCGAGGTCACGCTCGAGAAGGCGAGCTATGAGCAAAGGGAGGAGGTCCGCGGGAAAGTGATTCTCAGCGAACCCGGGGGCAACGCGCTCAAGCTGCGCCTGAGCGTTGCGGACACTCTCGGCCGAGTTGCCTGGACGGGCACGCTCGAGGCCGCGGCACGCGAAATCCCGTTTGCGTTTCGCCTGGAGCACCCCTTGGCGATCATGCAGAACCTCACCGCTCGTTTGCTGAAAGACGACGACGTGATCGCGGAGGCGCGCACGGAATTCAGCGTCCGCCTGCGCAACTGGGACGATCACTCCTTCATGATCTGGGGATACGATTTCGGACCGTACAGTCCGACCGAGTATTGGCTGCTGAGGCAGTTGCGCGGTTGGGGCGTGGACACAATCAGCAACTGCGCGCCGCACCCGGAGTTGGCGCGAGGCATCGCATTGGCAAACCTGTACGCTATACCATACGCCACGCGCTACGCGGTGGGGAAAGGCCAGACCGACCTCGTGCGGCGGCCGTGTTTGACGGATCCGTCCTGGCAAAAGGGTGAGAAAGAGAGGTTGATCGAGCGCGCCAAATCCTTCGCGCCGTACGGCCCGTTCGCCTACTCGCTCGGTGACGAGAACTTCCTCGGCCGGAACGACCTCGACATCTGCTTCTCGCCAACTTGCCAGGCGGATTTCAGGGAGTATCTGCAGCGCCGGTACGGTTCTCTTCAGACGCTGAACAAGGAATACGGGACACAGCACACGGCGTGGGAGCAGGTCAAGCCGATCACGCTTGCGGATGCACGCAACGACGGGATGCTTCCTCTATGGGCCGACCACAGAATGCATATGGAGGAGGTATTCGTCGGCGCGCATCGGACCGCGACGCAAGCGATCAGAGGCGTTGACCCGACCGCACGCGTGGGCTTCGACGGGCCTGCTTTTTGGCTGTCGTGGTCGTGGAGTGGAATGAATTGGTGGGAGTTTGCCAAATTCTTCGACTTACTCAACCTCTATTCCCAACATACCGTCGGCTTGGAGATCGTGCGTTCGTTCGCCAAGAAGGGCACGATTGTGTGTTCGTGGTATGGCGGATATTTCTACGCCAACCGTTGCGGAAGCGGCTGGCAGCGCAACGAAGACATGCAGCGATTCTTTCCGTGGTGGATGGCGTTCCACGGCGGAACGGCCACTGCATGGTACAACTCCTGGGGCAGCCCTCCCGAGACCGGCGTCGCCCCCGACCTCTCGGCCTATCCCTGTTTCCAGTGGGCTATCGAGGAAGCGAATGAACTGAAGACGGGGGTTGGCAAGCTGCTGATGAACGCCGAACGGCTACACGACGGTATTGCCATCCATTATTCGCAGGCAAGCGCGCACGCCAGCACGATCGAGCACTCGCTGACCTCTATCGCCAAGTCCCAGCAAAATTTCCTGCCCGCGTTGGAAGACCTTGGGTTTCAGTACGAGTTCATGTCCTACGAACAGATCGAGAGCGGCGCGCTGCAGAGGGATCGGTGGCGAGTGTTGGTGTTGCCCTACTCGCAGGCGGTGTCCGGGAAAGAGGCCGAGGGGATACGCGAGTTTGTGCGCGGCGGTGGCCTCGTCAT
>JABMSA010000161.1 GCA_013202185.1 Planctomycetota bacterium | reverse complement strand
TCCCATAGTCCCATAGTCCCACCCGGCCCACCCGGCCCACCCGACGAAAATGCCCGTTTTTTTGTTGACCGCCGCAACCGTTTGCGCTATCATTCATGTTTCGCTTTGTCGCCCCAAACAGGGGGTTTTTTTGATCGAAGGGTGCAAGAGCATGAAATCCGAAGGATTCGCCTCCTACGACAAGGCAATGGCATACCTTTTCGCTCTTACCGATTACGAAAAGGGTTTCACCCACCGACCGCGAACCACGCCCAAGCTCGGGCTCGACAGGATATCGAGGCTGCTGGAGTTCATCGACAACCCGGAGAGGCGCCTGCGCGCGATACACATCGCCGGCACGAAGGGCAAGGGCTCAACGGCCACGATGGTCGCAAACACGCTGGCCAGGGCCGGCTACAAGACCGGCCTCTTCACCTCGCCGCACGTCGAAGACGTCCGCGAGCGGGTACAGATCGACGGCGAATGGATTCCTGAGGCGGCCGTGCAGGAGCACCTCAACCGGATGCTTCCGTACCTGCGGCGCGCCGAAGCACGGGAAGACGGCATCTACAAGCCCACATTCTTCGAGGTTTTCACCGCACTTGCTTTCATGCATTTCGAGTACGAGGGGGTAGACTTCGCGGCGGCCGAGGTGGGCATGGGCGGCCGACTCGACACGACCAACGTGCTGAGCCCGCTGGTGTGCGGAATTACGCCGGTGAGCATGGACCACATGGACCGCCTCGGCGACACGCTCGCGGCCATCGCCGGCGAGAAGGCCGGAATCATCAAGCGCGGCGTGCCGGTGGTGTGCGGCCCGCAGCGGCCCGAGGCCCTCCAGGTAATCCGCAACACCTGCGCCCAGAGATCCGCGCCCCTGCATCTCGTGGGCGACGACATATCGGTGGCGAAGGGCGACAGCCTTACAGTGCGCACCTGGGCGGGCAGCCTTGCCGACGTCAAGCTGGCGATGCCCGGAAACCACCAGGCCGACAACGCCGCCACGGCCGTCGGAATCTTGCACGTTATGATCGAGCGCGGCATAGTGGACCTTTCCGACGACCAGATCCGCGACGGCCTTGCTACGGCGTTCTGCTCCGCGCGCGTCGAACTCGTCAGGCGGCATCCGGCGACGGTCGTCGACTCGTCGCACAACCCGGCGTCCGTCCGCGCCATGCTCGATGCCCTGAAGTCGGCATTTGCATTCGAGCGGTTGATATGCGTGTTTGGCGTGGCGCAGGACAAAGACGTATCGGGGATGCTGCGGCTGATTATCGACGAGGCCGCGCACATCGTTTTCACCCGAACCAACAGCCCACGATCAGCCTTGCCGGAATCGCTCGGGGCCTCGGCCGAAGGGCTGGGTTATCGAGATTTCACCCCCGAGCCCGACCTCAAGCGCGCCCTTGCCATTGCCCGGGAGCTGGCAGGCGCCGATGACATCATCTGCGTGTGCGGATCGTTTTATCTCGCCGGCGACGCCCGCAAATTGCTGCGCGAAACACCCGCGGAAACCACAGCCTGAAACGCGGATTTCACTATACGGTACACAACGAAAAAATGACTTCGGAAAAAACAGCCTCGACCCACGAACTGATCGTCATACTTGATTTTGGCTCGCAATATGCCCAGCTCATTGCACGGCGCGTGCGGGAGCAGAAGGTCTACTGCGAGATACTGCCGTGCACCGTGCCGCCGGGCGAACTGGCGGCCCGCAAGCCGAAGGGCATAATCCTCTCGGGCGGGCCGGCGAGCGTTTACGCCGAGAACGCACCAGTGTGCAGCGAAAAGATCTTCGACCTGCCGGCGCCGGTGCTCGGGATATGCTACGGCATGCAACTGGGCTGCAAAATGCTCGGCTGCGACGTCGAGGCCGCCGACGGACGCGAATACGGCAGGGCACAGGCGACGGTCGTGACGGAAGGCGGCCTTTTCGACGGCCTGCCGCGAACGCTCGAGGTGTGGGCCAGCCACGGCGACCACGTGTCGCTGGTGTCCGGCGATTTCGAGCGCCTGGCGCATACGCCCAACTGCCCCAACGCCGCCGTCAGGCACAAGGCGCGAAACTTCTACGGCGTGCAGTTTCATCCGGAGGTCGTGCACACACCCCTGGGCGGCAAGATACTCGAGAACTTCCTCTTCAGGATCTGCCGCTGCTCGAGCGACTGGAGGATGGCGTCGTTCATCGATTTTGCCGTGCAAGACGTCCGCCGGCGGGTGAGCAACGGAGCCAACGTCGTGTGCGCACTTTCGGGCGGGGTCGATTCGGCCGTGGTGGCGGCCATTACCAGGCGGGCCATCGGCGATCGCCTGACGTGCGTATTCGTGAACAACGGCATGCTGCGCAAGAACGAATTCGAGTCGGTGGTGGAGACCTTCGGCAAGCACTTCTCGATGCGGCTGCTGGCCGTGGACGCAGCGGGCGAATTCCTGTCGGCGCTGGCCGGCGTAACCGAGCCTGAGGAGAAACGCAAAATCATCGGCCGCACGTTCATCGAGGTGTTCGAGCGCGAGGCGAGCAAACTTGACGACGTGAAGCACCTTGCCCAGGGGACCATCTACCCCGACGTGATCGAGAGCGCGCCGCCGCTGGGCGGCCCGTCGGCCACGATCAAAAGCCACCACAATGTAGGCGGCCTGCCCGAGAAGCTGGGGCTGGATATTGTCGAGCCGCTGCGGTTTTTGTTTAAGGACGAAGTGCGGCAGCTCGGCCGCGAGCTGGGCCTGCCCGAGTCGATCATCGGGCGGCATCCTTTCCCCGGGCCGGGCCTGGCCGTGCGCGTCGTCGGCGAGGTCACGAAGGACCGGCTCGACGTGCTCCGCGAGGCCGACGCGATATTTATCGAGGAACTGCGCCGCTCGGGGTGGTATGACAAGGTGGCGCAGGCCTTTGCCGCGCTGCTGCCGGTGAGCAGCGTGGGCGTGATGGGCGACGAGCGCACCTACGAGAACGTGATCGCCATACGGTGTGTAGACACGCCCGATTTCATGACGGCCGATTGGTCGCGCCTGCCGCAAGAGCTTCTGGCGGGAGTGTCGAATCGAATAATCAACGAGGTGCGGGGCGTGAACCGCGTGGTTTACGACATCAGCTCCAAGCCGCCCAGCACCATCGAGTGGGAATGACGATGAGGATCATCGCAACGTCGGATACGGACTTCGAGGCGCAGCTCGAGCGCATCACCGGCAGGATGTCGGCGCAGGAGCGCTCGCAGCCGGCGTCGGCACGAAAGAAGACCATCGAAGTATTCGGCGAGCCGCTCTCGCCGGTCGAGTCGGTGCGAAGGATAGTGGAGGATGTTCGCGAGAAGGGCGATCAGGCCGTGGCGGATTACGCCCTCAAGCTCGATGGCTATGACGTGCGCGCACGAGGCTTGCGCGTGCCGGCGGATGAAATCAGCTCCGCCCCGGGCAGGATCGACCCCGCCCTGTACGCGGCGCTCGAGAAAGCGGCGGATAACGTCCGCCGCTACCAGCAGCACGTGCTGATTCGTCAGCCCGAGGCGCTGGAGGACGGCGGCAGGAAGATGCGCGCCAGGTATCGGCCGATGGACGTAGCCGGGGTGCACATTCCGGGCGCGTTGGCGCCGTATCCGTCCACGCTGATCATGGGCGCAGTGCCGGCGCTCGCGGCCGGGGTGAAGCGGGTCTACGTCTGCTCGCTGCCGGAAAAGGGCGGCCGGATGAACCCTGTAGTGCTTGCCGCGGCAAGTGCGTGCGGCATCACCGAGTTGTATCGCATCGGCGGCGTCGTGGCGATAGCAGCGATGGCATTCGGCACGGATACGATCCCAAAGGCCGACAAGGTAGTGGGCCCGGGGAATTATTTCGTGATGCTTGCGAAGAAGGAAATCTATGGCCACGCGGACATCGATATGTTCGCGGGCCCCAGCGAGATACTCGTGCTCGCAGACGATTCGGCCGATCCGGCGTACGTTGCGGCCGACTTGCTGTCGCAGGCCGAGCACGGCTCGATGGCTTCGGCGGTGCTGGTTACAACCTCGCGCGAGCTGGTGAGCCGCGTTGAAGAGAAGCTCGAAGAGCACCTGGCCGCACTGCCGGACCGCGCAACTGCGGAGGAGGGCATGCGACTGTACGGCGCGGCTATCGTTGCCGCCGGCGTCGACGAGTGCATCGAGCTGGCAAACCGCATCGCGCCCGAGCATCTCGAGATATTGCTCGAGCAGCCGGAGCGGTACGTCGACCTCATCGAGAATGCCGGCGCGATTTTCGTCGGCCCGAATACTCCCGAGCCGGTGGGCGATTACATCGCCGGCTCGTCGCACATCCTGCCGACGGGCGCCACGGCGCGGTTCTTCTCGGGCCTCTCGGCAAACAGCTTCCTCAAGCGAACCAGCATCGTGAGCTACACGCAATCGGCCCTGGCCGAAGACGCCGGCGCAATAGCCGCCATCGCGCGGGCCGAGGGCTTTCACGCGCACGCGCTGTCGGCGGACATACGAACGAAAAAGTAAACGCCAATGTCATATTTTCGCGACAACATTCAACGGATGCAGCCCTACGTGCCCGGCGAGCAGCCGCAGGGCGGCGGATTCATCAAGCTCAACACAAACGAGAATCCGTATCCGCCCTGTGCGAAAGTCGTGGAGGCCCTGCGGGCTGCGGCGGACGGCAGCCTTAGGCTGTATCCGGATCCTGCTTGCGCGCGGGTGCGGGAGCGCGCCGCCGAGGTGTTTGGCGTGGAGCCCGACATGGTGATCATCGGCAACGGATCCGACGACATCCTTACCATGGTGATGCGCAGCTTTGTGAGCGAAGGCGACAAGGTTGTGTTTCTCAATCCGTCGTACGGCCTTTACAGCGTGCTCACAAACATCCAGAACGGCCGCGAGCACGTGGTGGAATACACCGAAGACTTCAAGCTGCCGGCGGACATTCACCAGCCGGACGCAAAACTGACGTTCATCTGCAGCCCGAACAACCCCACGGGCACGGTCGCGGCGCCCGGCGAGGTGGCGACGCTCGCCGAGAAATCGGATGGCATCGTGACTGTGGACGAGGCATACGTCGATTTCGCCGACGGCTCGTGCCTCGACCTGGTGCACCGATTCGACAACGTCATCATCCTGCGGAGCATGTCGAAATCGTATTCGCTGGCCGGCCTGCGCATCGGGCTGGGCATCGCCGCCGCGAGCCTGATTGGCGGCTTGATGAAGGTGAAGGACTCCTATAATGTCGATCGGCTGGGGATTGTGGGCGCGGAGGCAGCCCTGGCCTGTGTTGAAAACATGCGAGAGAATGCCGAAAAGATAAAGAAAGACCGGCGATACCTGGCCGAACATCTCGAGAAGCTCGGTTTTGATGTTTTGCCGTCGCAGGCCAATTTTGTGTTCGCTCGACCGCCGATGCCCGCCGGCGCGCTCTTCGAGAAGTTGAAGGAGCGCAAGATCCTCGTGCGATATTGGGATCTCCCCAGGCTGTCCGACGGCATCCGAATCAGCATCGGCACCAGGCACGAGCTGGAAGCGTTGATCGCGGCGACGGAAGAAATCCTGGCCGGTTAAGAGCTGTGCATGTCCGGGTCCGAGATACATCGTCGCGAGCATTTCGAGAACTTCGCAATTCGAGGACGACGACGAGGACGATGACGAGGACGATTGAGCGATCATCGAAAATGAAACCGGTAGATCCTATTTTAATTGAGAGGAGTTGAGCGATGACCATGCGTGCAAGCGAGATAAAGCGCGAGACAAAAGAAACTATGGTCGATGTGTCAATTCATCTTGACGGCGAGGGCGTGGGCAAGATCGACACCGGCGTCGGCTTTTTCGATCACATGCTCGACCTCCTTGCAAAACACTCGCTGATAGACATTGCCGTTGCCGCGAAAGGCGACACGCACATTGACGATCACCACACGGTCGAGGACGTGGGCATTTGCCTGGGCAAGGCGATAGACAAGGCCCTGGGAGACAAGCACGGCATCAACAGGTTCGGCCACAGCGCCGCACCGATGGACGAGGCCCTGGCCGACGTAGCAGTTGACATCAGCGGCCGTGGATTCCTCGTGTTCAACGTTTCTTTCCCCAGCGACAGCGTCGGCGCGTACGACGTGCAGCTCACCGAGGAATTTCTGCGGGCGTTTTGCACCAATGCCGGCATTACGCTGCACGTGAACGTGCCGTACGGCACGAATGTGCACCACATCACCGAGGCCATCTTCAAGGGGGTCGCGCGGGCGCTATATCACGCGGTGCTCGTTGTGTCGCGAAAGATCGGTGTGCCGTCGACCAAGGGCGTGATCTGAAGCCCGTCGGCCGGCAGGCGAACCCGAGAAAACAAAAGGATGAAGGCGCCTCCGACGGGCGTCTTCATCCTTTTTTCGTGGCCCAGCGCAGTCAGAGGCCTGTGCGCTTCAGGATCGGCAGGTAGCTATAGTCTACCTCTTCCCTCCGCCGATCTTTCCCTCCCGGAAAGTCTTACAGCCGGTTGTCGGCTTTGAGCAGCGGCAGGAATCGATAGTAAATCTCGAGGCAGAAGACGGACATCGCAGTGGCGTAGACGCGTCCGCCATGACTGCCGTAAGCCATTGTCGGGTCCCAGCTACCGTCGAATTCGAGGCCGCGCCCCTTGACCTGTTTCGCGATGAGTGCATCGCGGAATGCCTTGTTCCACTTGGTCCACAGTTGCCCGCCGGCCTGAAACATTGTCAGCGTGCAATAGTATGTGCTGTACATGTTGTTGAGGTCTACGCCTGCCTTGTCGATGTAGGCCAGGCCCTTGGTCACGTCGGGATGGTTGCGCTGCCAGCCCATGAACTGCCTGCCGAGTGTCGCCACGGCCGTCATTGGCACTGTGCCGCCGCTGGGCGTGCCTGGCGCGGAGGAGTAGCCGGTGAGGCCGTTGGGATTGACGGACCACTTCAGCCAGTTTCTGATCCGGCTCAGGGCTTCGGGCGGCACGTCGAGGCCGCTT
>JABMSA010000160.1 GCA_013202185.1 Planctomycetota bacterium | reverse complement strand
GCCGGTGGCCCGTCTCCTCTGAGACGCCCCACCGGGGCGTCTCTACAAGTATGTGACCGTATTTGCGAACAGGTGTACTTAGCGCGGACCCCGGCCGACCTGCTTTCCCCGGGGACGAGCTTCCGCCACCAGCGCTGGCCGGGCAATCACAACGGTCCGCATTCTGTCGCCATAGATGGCAACGTCCTTTACATGACCGCCGGCGGCGCTGAAGTTTGCCCCATGATCGTCGAGATGACGCTCAACGGGAACATCATGTGCGTGCACCACGTGTAAGAGGGGGCGTTGGCTGCCGAAGAACACACGAGATCACATTGAACAGGCACCTCAATTCTGCAGAAGCTTTGCCGGATGTTCTGCTGTCGCAACGGCTTATGGTTGTCGCTCACGACATGTAGCCGCGTATAAGAGTTCTGTTTTCATGCCATTCGTGACTGTCCCCCCCAGTTCTTGTCGGCTCTTGCATGGATTCTCGAGCGCTGCCGAAATTGGACGCCGCGTCTATTTGAATCCCCACCAGGCTAAGTGGTTCTCATCAGTTGCCCGGCGCACATTGGGGCCGCCGGGTCGGAGAAACCCGAAACTTGAAACCTGACCCTTTATGTGGTATAATATAGTAGTGGTAGATCGATTTCGTATCAGGATCACGTTCACCATGCCCGATAAGAAGTAGTCGTGATGAGTATCATCTGCAGGCATCTTGTCAATGCGTTTGTGTGCCTCAAAGACTTGCCGATCCGGTTCTGCGCGTGGTTTGTACGCCGGCGCTTCGTCATGGGCATTGCGAGCCTGATATGGTTGCTGTATCGGTCCGGCTTGCAGCCGCGACGCATGGTCTACCCCTGCCAGCAGGTGGCGGCCGGCAACATCGCCGCCGTCTTCGGGGGCGGAGCGCTCCTCGGGCTGCTCACCCACAGGCGATTGCGCGCACTCCTCAGGCGCCGGGCGATCATTGCCGGCATTGCCATCGGCCTCTTCGGCATCGCCGCTTTCCACGGCTACGAGATAATCGCCGACAGCCTGGCAGTGCAGGAGTCGGCAGCCATCGAACTGCACCACCTTGCCGATGAGCCTTCCTACCCTTCAGCAGGAATGAGCGGGCGCGTGATGTATCCATCCGATCAGGAGGCGCTCGTCGCCGTGCGGCGCGCCCCGGCCGTCACGTACGGAACGGTAGCGCCCTACGACCAGGCATCGAACCCCGCCTATCAGCTCGTGTGGGATACCGTGGCCGAGCTGGGCCTCGGCCCGGCGGATAACCCACTGCGCGACCTGGTAAGCGCCGGCGATACCGTCATCATCAAGCCGAATCTCGAAAGCGACGACTGCACCCAGGCACCGATGGTGCGGCCGATCATCGACATGTGCCTCGCCGCCGGCGCGGGAAGGATAAACGTCGGAGATGGAGCCCCCTGCGACGGCACGCAGCAGAGGCTCGATAGCATGGGCTACAGCAACATGGTCAACATACTTCGCGGCCGGGGCCACACCCAACTCTACACAGTCGATTTCACGTCGGCCAACGGGTGGTCGTGGATCCAGCTTGGCGACGCCTGCGCCTACACCGGCAGCGGCTATACGAATGACGATCTGGTGAGCGGAACCTCTGTGCGATTCAACCAGACCGACAGCCACGGCGTCAACCCCAACGGCCAGGCCGTGGGCTGGAACGCGATCACCGATTACCTGCTCGACGCCGACGTGGTCATCAACGTGCCGAAGCTGAAAGTGCACGACGCGCTAGTGAGCACCTTCGCCATCAAAAACTGGGTCGGCGTCGCGCTGTCCACTACTACCGGGTCCGACAACTGCGCAGACAATTTTTCCCGCGTGTGCCACTGGGCCGTCGATGCCTCCACCAGGTACGACTACGGCTACGGCAACGACTTCATGTGGCGCGAGCTTGCCAACATCCACAGGGCCACCATCTACTGGAAAAACGGCGGGCTTCACGATACCCCCCAGCGCAAGTACTTAGTGGTAACCGACGGCATCCAGGGCGTCGACAACACGCAGCACGGCGATGAGGTACAACTCGGGATCGTTCTCGCGGCCACCGATACCATCGCCTCCAGCACCGTCAGCCACAGGATGATCGGGTGGGACTTCCGCTACATCCCGCTCCCCGCCAATGCAATGGCCGTGCCGTCGCACCCATGGGGCACCAACGACCCCGCACGGATACGCGTCGTGGGCAATCCCATAGACGCATCATTCAGCGCCGGGTTCACCAGCAACTATTTCAGCTCCTACCCCGAGCACGCGCTGATGCAGATCAGCGACCTCACCCCGCCCGAGATCGCATCCGTCGAAGAGTACCTGGTCGGCTCACGGCTCGACATAACCGTCACCACCGATGCCGATGCCGCCGTGGTGTTCCTCTATTACGGGGACGACGGCTCGGGCAGCCCAAATGTCGCGCGTATGACCAAAAACGCAACGACCTTCACCATGCGGATGCTCGCAAGCTCAATGGATTACAGGGTCGTGGCGCAGGATCGGTACTTCAACTGGCAGTCGAGCGACACAAAAACAGTGGCGTTCACGGCGGATCCGGACGTGAATGATGACGGCATGGTGAACATCCTGGACATGATCTCCGTCAGAAACAGCCTCAACGACGATGTGATGTCCAACGACGACGCCGCCAAAGCCGACGTCAACGCCGATGGCTACGTGAACATCCTCGATCTGATAAAGGTCCGCAACAACCTGGGTCTTTGAGTTTTAATTGTGCCTGGCACAATTAGAAGTTGCAAGTGCAGTAATACCCACAGGTTAGGTAGGGCCGTTCGTATTTGCTCGATGGACGCGCGTAATCGCTCGGCAGATAATCGCCGGCATGGGGCACCGCCGGCTAAGCCATCCGCCGGACGCGGGGCAACCCTGCCAGTATCTTCAAATCCCCTGACAAACGCACTTCCGAAGATTTCTGCTTGACTCCGCCGCCGCGTACTGATATGCTAACGCGAAACGGACAAAACATAGCAAGGAGCCGCACCGTGTACGTACATCCCCAAAGCTGGAGCCCTGATCCAACTTACGGCAGCACCCCAACGCCGCTGAGCGATTGCCGGTGCGCGATGGCGCTCTTCCCGCTCCGGATTGTTCACATCTGGCCCGAGACCGAAAACGCACACCTCTGGGCCGCCACACTCGATCTCTTCGATGACCCGGGCGAACTCGTCCTGAAGCCCGATCCACATGACCGCGTCGACATCATCCTCGATTTCGGCACCGAACTCGACGCCTCGCTGGAGCTGTGCATCACAACGGGCGCGCTGTGCAACATCACGGCGACTTTCGGAGAGAGCCTCCCCGAGGCACAGGGCTTCATACCCGGCGGAATGCCGCGCCCCGACCTGATGTGGCACGTGCCGAGCGCCGGCGTGCACTCCCACCATTTCGACGCGATCAAGATATTCGGAAGAACCGTCGAGAAAACCCAACGCGGCTTCCGATACGTCCGGCTGCTGTTTCAGGACGTAAGCGATCACATCACGATCAACACCCTCGCCGCGCACGCGCGATTCACATTCATCGAGCGCCTTGGCGACCTCCGCTGCTCCGACGAACTCTTCCAGCACGTCTGGCAGGCGTCGCTCTACACCGCCCGGCTCTGCACGCGGCCCGATGCGTTCTGGGACGGCATCAAGCGCGACCGCATAGGATGGTTCGGCGACGCCCGCATAACCAAGGCGGCGGTCGATTCGGTCTTCTTCGATCCACGCCCCGCCGAAGCGATGTTCGACCTGCTGCCGACCGACGACTGGGGAAACGGCATCCCGAACTACTCCTTCGACGCAATCGCCATGCTCAAGCAGCACGTGCTCACCTTCGGCCTCGACGTGCCCGCGGTGGAAGATGCCTACGACCGAATCGCACAACTCCTGCGCTGGGCAAAGGCCACGCAAACCAACCAGGAGGGATTCATCGTCCGAACCGACCGCTCATATTTCGGCGACATCGGATTCCTCGACTGGTCGGAGATGCCGGTGGGCGGCCGGCTCGAGGAGCTTTCGTGGCTGCAGTGCAAATATGTGGAAGGGCTGCGCGACGCCGCCTGCCTTGCACGCTGGCTGAGACGCGCCGACGATGCCGCTGAATTCGACGGCGAGGCCGACCTGCTCGACGCGCGCATCATCAACACCTTCTGGCGCCCGGGCGAAGGCTTCATCCACACT
>JABMSA010000159.1 GCA_013202185.1 Planctomycetota bacterium | reverse complement strand
GTGTTGGTTTCGGTGGCGATTCGGCCGGCGCGGCGGTCGGTTACCAGCCCTTCGTCGTCGACCGTGCAGA
Organism: Planctomycetota bacterium; assembly: GCA_013202185.1. Lineage (GTDB taxonomy): Bacteria > Planctomycetota > PUPC01 > JABMSA01 > JABMSA01 > JABMSA01. The sequence goes on along the minus strand of JABMSA010000159.1, from coordinate 5,107 downwards.
AGTTGATACGCGCGGCGACGTCGCCGGGCCGTATCGGAAAGGCAACGCCGAGCGCGGCGAGCAGGCCACGGCCAACGTTGTATTGGATCGGGTCGTAGCCGAAAAGGCTGAGGTGCGCGGGCCCGCTGCCGGGTGTGATCCCGGGTGCGACCGGATCGAGCAGGCCGCACGTTCCCTCCACTGCGAGTTCATCGAGGTTGGGGGTCTTGGCGGTCTCCAGTTCGGTAAGGCCGCCTCTTTCTCGAGGCAGGCCGCCGAGGCCGTCGGCAACGAACAGCAGCATCTTCGTATCGGCCTCACGCTTGAGAGGCCTGAAAAATTCCGTCCCTGGCACGGTATGGTCCTCCTGACGAATGTAACAGAGAGAATAGTTCCTCGAGAGCGAAAGAGTTCTGACCTGTAGCCCAAAAAGTTTCCCCGGAACGCTTCCTCTATAGACACAATCCTCCTCATACGTCCGACGACGAGGACGATTCCGTTTCGACTCTGGGAAAGAGCGGCGCGCCTTTTCTCACCTTGCCTCCCGGCGACAGCTTGCCCCATTGTGCGAGTTCGCGGATGCCGCCTTCCTGCTTCTCGAGCCCGAGTTGGTCGAGCATCTTGCGGGCCGTGAAAGGCAGGAACGGCTCGATGAGGAGCGAGGTGATGCGCACGGCGTCGGCGAGGTTGTACATCACTGCCGAGAGCCTTTCGCGCAGGCTAGGGTCCTTGGCGAGCGCCCATGGCTTGCACAGCTCCACGTACTTGTTTGCCTCGGAAACCAGCCGCCAGAGCGCCTCGAGGGCCCGGTTGAACTGGAACGTGCCGACGAGGTCGTCGAGCTGGTCGACAAGCCCCTGGGCGGCGGCAAAGAGCATTTCTTCGTCGGCGGTTTTCGCACCGGGCCCGGGGATCACGCCGTCGAAGTATTTTTCGATCATCGACAGCGTGCGGTGCAGCAGGTTGCCGAGATCGTTGCCGAGATCGTTGTTGATCCGGTTGATGAGCTTTTGCGTGGAGAAGGAGCCGTCGACGGCGTATGAGATTTCGCGCAGCAGGAAATACCGCACGGCGTCGGGGCCGTAGGCGTCGATGAGGTCGTCGGGGTCGATGACGTTTCCGACGGACTTCGACATTTTTTCGCCTTCTTCGGCCAGTACCCATCCATGACCAAACACCTGCCCGGGCAGTGGCAGCCCGGCCGACATGAGCATTGTGGGCCAGATGGTGGTGTGGAAGCGAAGGATGTCTTTTCCGACCACGTGCACGTCGGCCGGCCAGTACTTCGCGAATTTGTCGTCGTCTTTTGCGAAGCCGCAAGCTGTGATGTAATTGATGAGGGCGTCGAACCACACGTAGATCACCTGCGACGGCTCGACGGGCAGCGGAATGCCCCAGTGGATGGTCGACCGGCTGATGCAGACGTCGTCCAGCCCGCCTTGTATGAAGCTGAGCATCTCGTTGCGGCGGAAGTCGGGCTGGATGAACTCGGGGTGCTGTTGGATGTGGTCGAGCAGCCGCTGTCGGTATTTCGACATCTTGAAGAAGTAGGCTTCTTCAGATGAGCGCGAGGCCTTGTCTCCGCAGTCGCCGCATCGCTCGTCGACGAGCTGCGCCTGGGTGAGGAAGTTTTCGCACCGCACGCAATACCAGCCTTCGTAGGTGCCCTTGTAGATGTCGCCGTTGTTGTAAACGCGCTCGAAGAACGCGGTGACGCACTCGATGTGGCGCGGCTCGGTGGTCCTGATGAAGTCGTCGTAGGATATGCCGAGTGAGGCCCACATTTTCTTATATAGTGCGGCCATGTCGTCGACGAACTGCTGGGGCGAGGCACCTTGTTGTTCGGCCTTGCGCTGGATTTTCTCGCCGTGCTCGTCCATTCCGGTGAGGAGGAGGACGTCGCGGCCCATCAGCCTGTTGAATCGTGCGACGGCGTCTATTCCGACTATTTCGAAGGCCGAGCCGATGTGCGGCCGGGCGCTGGGGTAGTAGAGCGGGGTTGTTATGTAGAAAGTGTCGTTCACTGGTCGTTGCCTTTTTGGCGGGGGTTGCGCCCGGCCTGCGGCTCTCCGGAGTCCGGCGGCTTGGGCGATCCCTGGGGTGGCTTGAGCCCTTTGGAGTCCCGCGGGCCCTTGTTCCCCGATTTCCTGTTCTTTTCCTGCTTCTCCACTTGCCGGATGTCGTCGACGTGCACTTCCACCTCGGTGCCGTCTTCAATTTCTATGGTCACCAACTGCTTGAGGACGTTCTGCCCGACAACCCTTCCGGTGGCGGCTTCGCTCACGACGTGGTCGCCTCTGCGGGGGAGGTTCTTTTTCAACGCGATGTACGTTTCGTCTTCGAATCGCAGGCAGCACATTAGGCGGCCGCATCGCCCGGAGATTTTCGCGGGATCGAGGGTGGTCTTTTGCGATTTTGCCATGCGCATTGTAACGGGCTGGAGGTCGCGCATGAATCTCTTGCAGCACAACGGCTGGCCGCAGTGTTCGTACTCGGCGAGCAGTCGGGCTTCGTCGCGCACGCCGATCTGCCGCATTTCGATCCGCGTGCGATATTCGGCGGCGAGGTCTTTCACAAGCTGGCGGAAATCGACCCGCCCTTCGGCGAGGAAGTAGAAAATGATCTTCTCGCCGCCGAAAAGGTGCTCGACGGTGGCGAGCTTCATCGAGATTCTGTTCTTCCTGATGAGGTCCTCGCAAAACTTTATTTCGGCGGGAGCCAGTTCTTCTTCGATATGCCGGACCGCTTCCACGTCTCTCTGGTCCATCTTTCTGATGACCCTTCCAAACGAGGAGACGTCGGTGCCGCGCATTATGTACTCGGGAGAGGAGATCACCTCGCCTACGTCCATGCCGCGATCCGTTTGCAGGATCACCTTATCGTGCAGGCGAAACTCATTCGATTCGCTCACGAAGTTTCCGATGTTGTTCATCGCGCCGTATCTGGCGGCAATCAGGTGTGCCATGATTATTCTCTCTCAACCGAACGCCGCTCAAGTGCACAGCTCGAGAAAGAGCCGGCTGATGAGGAGGTCCGGGTTCACGAACAGTTCTATGTTCTCTCGAGCTTCCAAAACGCACAGCGTTTGCTCTCGCAGCCTGCCGGGGCTGCTTGCCTCGGCACGGGGCCGCAGGCTGTCGGCGACGTCGGAATGATACAGCATCGAGCGTCCGGCGCCTTCGGCTATCAGGGTTGTGTCGCGCAGCAGCGTGGCCATCAGGCCGAGATCGGCATAATGGTTCGCGCGCGTTGCGGCCAGTGTCTTTTCCTTGTTGGCGGCGAGCGTCTCGGCCGCCACCACGTCCATATTGTCACGATCCAGCACGAGCAGTCGCTTCAAGACCTGCGCGCGGCGTTCGAAAACTTCTCCCTTTTGCACCATGTTGACCGCGCGGCCGGGGCAGCCGTCGCACAGCGAGGCGCAGAGCCTCGCCTTCTCCGGCTCGCACCCGCGATCGGTGAGGAAGCGTTGGATATCCTCGGGCTCCGCGCGGTGCATTCGCACTATCTGGCAGCGCGACACAATCGTGGCCAGCAGCACGGGCATCCGCGCGGTCAGCAGGAAGAACGTCACGTCCGTCGGCGGCTCCTCGAGCATCTTCAGAAAGTGATTGGCCCCGCGCTCCGGAATCCTGTCGGCTTCGCGGATGATGACAAACCGGTGCTCGCCCGAGCGTGCCTTGAACCGAAGCGACTCGATCAGCCCCTGCACCGTGTCATTGGATATTATCCGTCCTGCACCGGCGGGCTCGAGCACCTCGACGTCCTGGTGATTGCCGTGGGCTACCTTCCTGCACGACGGGCATCGGTCGCAGGCGTCGTCGCCGTGCTCCCTGCACAGAAATGTTTTCGCAAGCTCGAGGGCGAACGGCGTCTTGCCGATGGCGTCGGGGCCGGCCAGAATATATGCCTGTGCCAGCCGCTGCTGTTTCCAGGCGTTGCGGAATTTGTCGGCGATCTGGTCTTGGCCCAGGATATCTGCGAGCATTACACGTTATCCGTTTCGCGGCCGCTGTGCAACGGCGTCAAACACTTCCCTTGCGTTGTACGAGCTTCGCACAAAGGGGCCCGACGCCGCCGCCAGGAAGCCCATTTCGAGCGCCCGACGGCGATAATCTTCGAACTCTTCGGGCGTCACAAACCGTTCGATCTGCAGATGTTCCGGCGTGGGCCGGAGGTACTGCCCGACTGTGAGGATGTCGCAGCCGGCGGCGAGGAGGTCGGCGCACGCGGCGAGCACCTCGTCGTTCGTCTCGCCCAGGCCTACCATCATGCCCGACTTCGCATAGATGCCGGGGTCGGCTTTCTTCACGTGCTCGAGCACGCGCAGAGACTGCTCATAGTTCGCCTGCGGACGCACCCGCGGGTACAGCCGCCGGATTGTCTCTATGTTGTGGTTGAAGATATCGGGCCGGGCGGCGACTACGGCATCGAGGGCCGGCTCGTCGCCACGAAAGTCCGGAGTGAGCACCTCGATCACCGCCTGGCATCGCCGCCTCACGGCGCTGATCGTGCGTGCGAAGTGCCGGGCGCCTCCGTCGGGGAGGTCGTCGCGCGTCACGGACGTTATCACCACGTGTTTCAGGCCCATCCGTGCCGACGCCTCTGCCACGCGGTCGGGCTCATCTTCCTCGAGGGGGGAGGGGTCTCCCGAGCCGACCGCACAGAACCTGCAACTGCGGCTGCACACAGAGCCAAGGATCATAAACGTGGCCGTGCCCTTGGCAAAACACTCGCACTGATTGGGGCACTTGGCCCGCCGGCAGACTGTGTCAAGGTGCAGCGAATCGAGCAGTTCGCGAACAGGTTTGCCGAGATTACCGACTCGCACACGCTTTTTCAGCCATTCGGGAAAGGGCTTGCGTTGCCCCTCCGACTCGCTCAATACCTATCTCCTACAAGTACTTACACCACCTTTCATTTTATGCCCGAGAGGCCGTGTTTTCAAGGGAAATCCCCTTGTGCCGATGGGGGGCTTGCGAATCTTGGTTCAAGTTATCGTCTCGACCTCCGAATCGTCGTCGTCCCGTCTTCTTAGTACACCTGTTGGCAAATACGGTCACATACTTGTAGAGACGCCCCGGTGGGGCGTCTCAGAGGAGACGGGCCACCGGCCCGTCTCTACAAT
>JABMSA010000158.1 GCA_013202185.1 Planctomycetota bacterium | reverse complement strand
GGAAACATCTGCATGGGCCATGTAGGGGCGGGCTTCGCAGCTCGGCCGGCCCCGCGTGGGGGCGGACGAGACCGAATTCCCTGCCCTCTGATGGGACATCCGGCATGTCCAATTCTTCCCGCAAGAAATCCTTGCTAACTCATCCTCGATATTATATAATTGCTCGGCAGATGGGAGGGGCTATTTCAAACAGCCCCTGGGCCCATAATCTTTCGGCTCGCAACGTCCAAGGGAAGCGGAAGGAATTATGCACCCCGTTGAAGACTACTTGGTTAGCCTCCAACAGATTCATTCTACCGGAGGCGCTACCAAAGAGGAATCCTTCTACGGCGCTCTGGGAAAGCTGCTGGATGAAGTCGGCAAGAAACTGAAACCGAAAGTCCGATGTGTGCCGCAGCTCAAGAACATTGGCGCGGGCGAGCCGGATTTCGGCCTTTACACTGCCGACCAATTCCAACGCGCCGGAGACGAGCAACCCAGCAACTTGCTGCCTCCCGAGCGCGGCGTTGTCGAAGTCAAGGGCTGGAGCGACGATACACTCCTGACAGCGCGCAAGGAGCAGGTAACCAAGTATTGGAAGAAATACGGCCTTGTGCTGGTCACAAACTATCGCGACTTCGTTCTGATCGGGCGTGACGCACACGGCAAGCCCGTGCGACTCGAGGCGCTGCGTCTGGCGGAATCGGAAGATGCCTTCCGCGCACTCATGGCCCAGCCGCGCAAAACAGCGACCGAACATGGCGGTCGCCTCCTCGATTTTCTGCAGCGCGTCATGCTGCATCGCGCGCCGCTCACAGAACCCGAAGACCTCGCGTGGTTCCTCGCCTCTTATGCGCGCGAGGCCCGAGCACGCGTCGAGCAGGCGGCTGACCTGCCGGCACTCGAGGGCCTGAAGAATGCCCTGGAAGAGGCGCTCGGCATGCAGTTCGAAGGGGAAAGGGGCGAGCACTTTTTCCGCGCCACGCTCGTCCAGACGCTCTTCTACGGCGTCTTTTCGTCCTGGGTACTCTGGTCGAGAGAAAACGGGATGCAGCCCGGCGCCCGCTTCCGTTGGCACGAAGCAGGGTGGACACTTCACGTGCCAATGATCGACAGCCTTTTCTCCCAAATCGCCACGCCCCAAAAACTCAAGCCGCTCGGGGTGGACGAAGTGCTCGACTGGGCGGGCACGGTCCTCAACCGAGTCGACCGGTCTTCGTTCTTCTCCAAGTTTGAGGAAGAGCACGCTGTCCAGTACTTCTACGAGCCCTTCCTCAAGGCCTACGACCCGCAACTGCGCAAGGACTTGGGGGTCTGGTATACGCCGCCGGAGATTGTGCAGTACCAGGTCGAGCGCGTGGACCAGGTTCTGCGCTCCGAACTCGGCATCGCCGACGGCCTCGCCGATGACCAGGTAGTGATACTCGACCCCTGCTGCGGCACGGGCGCGTACCTGGTCGAAACGCTCAAGTGCATCCATCGCACACTCCGGGATAAGGGCGCCAGTGCGTTGACGGCGCAGAAGCTCAAGCTTGCCGCTATGGAGCGCGTCTTCGGATTCGAGATTCTGCCCGCCCCGTTTGTCGTGTCGCACCTTCAGATCGGCCTTATGCTTCGGCAGCTTGGCGCCCCGCTCGACCCCGACAGCAACGAACGAGCAGGCGTTTACTTGACAAACGCGCTCACCGGTTGGGAGCCACCCGAAAAACCCAAGGACCAACTCCCCTTGTTCCCCGAGCTGATGAAGGAGCGCGACGCTGCTGACGAAGTCAAGCAGAAAGCTCCCATTCTCGTCATCCTCGGCAATCCTCCCTACAATGCTTATGCCGGCACCAGCCCCGAGGAAGAGGGTGGCCTCGTCGACGCGTACAAGGAGGGCCTAACCACATCCGTTGAAGATGGCGGCTGGGGAATCAGGAAGTTCAATCTCGATGATCTCTACGTCCGATTCTTCCGCATCGCCGAGCGCCGCATTGTCAAGAGCGGCAAGGGCGTGGTGTCATTCATATCCAACTTTTCTTACCTCGGTAATCCGTCGTTTGTCGTGATGCGCAAGCGTTTGCTGGAGGAGTTCGACAAGATTTGGATTGACTGTATGAACGGCGACAGTCGCGAAACGGGCAAGCTCACACCGGACGGCAAGCCCGATCCGAGCGTGTTCTCCACGGAACAAACCCGCATCGGAATCCGGGTGGGCACGGCCATTTCTGTGATGGTGCGAAAGGGTAAGCGCGACAGCAAGTCATCAGTTCGCTTCCAGCACTATTGGGGCGTCACGAAGCACGAGGATCTTCTGGCCAGCATCAAACTGAAGCAGTTCGACCGCAAGTATGAAAAGGCTGAGCCTCTGAACGCCAACCGCTTTTCCTTCAGGCCGGCGGCTGTTGCAGAGCACTATATGGAGTGGCCTCTTCTTGTGGCGTTCGCAGAGGAGCCACCCAGCAATGGTCTGTTGGAGAAACGCGGCGGAGCTCTGATTGACATAGACCGCGAAGCTCTTGATGATCGCATGCAACAGTACTTCGACGAGAACGTTCCATGGGAAGTACTCAAGAGTTCATTGCACCCTCTCACGAAGAATGCCGCCAGACATAACGCCAGACAAACCCGGGAAAGGGTGCTGAACGCCGAACGTTTCAATGCTGATCGAATTCGCAGATATGCCACGAGACCATTCGACACAAGATGGTGCTACTACACTGCTGTTCGCCCGGTCTGGAACGAGCCGATACCCCGTCATTGGGAACACTGCCGCGAAGGTAACGCCTTCCTTATCACCAGGCCGGCCGGTGTGGCAAGTCCGGAAGGCGTGCCATTCTGTTATGCCGAGGTACTCGGGGATAATGATTTTCAGCGGGGCCATTCCTACTATTTTCCGCTGGTGTTGCGACGTGGAACGGCACCGAGTGAAGCGCATGGCCGCACGGCGGAACTGTTCCCTCAAGAAAGAGTCGACCCCACGATCACGGCCAACCTCTCCGACAGGGCGCGGGCGTACTTGGCAGAGCTAGGCATCCGTGACCCTGACGATGACGCTGAGACGGCGGGGCTGATCTGGATGCACGCGCTCGCGATCGGTTACAGCCCGGCCTATCTGACCGAAAACGCAGATGGCGTCCGGCAGGACTGGCCGCGCATCCCGCTGCCAAAGACAAAGAAGGCTCTGTTGAAATCGGCGGAATTGGGCCGCCGTGTGGCGGCGCTTCTCAATACGGAAAAACCAGTGGCTGGTGTCACGTGCGGACGCATTCGTTCCGAACTTCGGCCCGTCGGCATAGTCTCAAAGACTGACGGCGGCGCCCTCGATCCCTCTGCCGGCGAACTCGACTTGACTGCCGGTTGGGGCCACGACGGCAAAGAGAGGCCCTGCATGCCAGGCAAGGGGAAATGCGAAGTTCGAAGGCAAGAACATGAGCAACTCAAGAAGGCTCTTGGCGACGAGACGCTGGACGTTTATCTCAACAAGGTCGCCTACTGGTCCAACATCCCGAGGGCAGTATGGGAGTACAGGATTGGCGGCTACCCGGTCGTCAAGAAATGGCTGAGCTACCGAGAGAAAGTTAAGCTCGGTCGTGGACTGAAACTAGAAGAGGCCGAATACGTTACGGAAATGGCGCGCCGCCTTGCAGCCCTGATCTTGCTCCAGCCGATGTTGGACGAAAACTATCAGTCCGTCAAATCCGATACGTGGGCATGGGGCCAGGACAGTGTCGGCGAAGCCGATTCCTGACAAGTGGCCGCAGCCATCGCCGGAAACGCGCGTCTCCATTCGTCGGAGGGCATGGCAACGGCTGCCCGTCGGGCAGCCCGAGACGGATTCTCGCGTTACATTGCCGCGTCGCCGGTGTGATGCCCCTCTTAGCCCGAAGGGCG
>JABMSA010000157.1 GCA_013202185.1 Planctomycetota bacterium | reverse complement strand
GGCCAGTTCGAAGCGCCCCTTTTTCTGCCGGATCGCGCCTGTAAAGGAGCCTTTCTCGTGGCCAAACAGCTCGCTCTCGAGGAGTGACTCGGTGAGGGCCGCGCAATTGACGCACACAAACGGCCCGCCTCGCCTCGAGGAATTGCTGTGGAGCGCCTGGGCCACAAGCTCCTTGCCGGTGCCGCTTTCACCTTCGATTAGCACAACGGTGCGCGTGTCGGCGACCTGCCTCACAAGCTCAAACACTTCCATCATCGCCTGGCTGCTGCCGATGATGTTCTCGAAGCCGAACTTTTCGTTGAGGCGGCGCTTGAGCTGGGTGTTTTCTTTTGTGAGTGCGCGGTTGGCCACCGCCTTCTCGAGCACCAGGGCGACGCGCCGAAGGTCGAGCGGCTTCATGACGTAGTCATACGCTCCGAGCCTCATCGACTCGATGGCCGTTTCCACCGATGCATACGCCGTTATGAGAACCACCGGAATGTCTTCGTCGAAGCTCTTGACACGGCGGAGGGCTTCGACGCCGTCTATCCTGGGCATTTTCAGGTCCGTCAGCACAACGTCGATGCCGGGCCTCTCCGCGAGGATGCTCAGCCCTTCTTCCGCGCCCGATGCCGAAAAGACTTCGTAGCCTTCTTCTTGCAGCCCTTCGGCCAAGGTCTCGAGGCCCACCGGATCGTCGTCGATGATGATTATTCTGCCTTTGCTCATGTGATCAGTCCGATCATCGTTTGCTGTTCAACGGCAGGCGCACAACGAATCGTGCCCCGCCCCGTGAAGACTTTTCCAGAACTATAGTGCCTTCGTGCTCCTCGGCTATCCTTTTTGCGATGTTCAATCCCAAGCCCGTACCGGCTTGTTTCGTTGTGTGGAAGACCTCGAATATTCTCTCGCGCTCATCTTCCGGCACTCCCGGCCCGTTGTCTGATACTGCCACGGCTATCGCGTTCTTCTCGGCGAAGGTAGCCACCTCGACCGTTCCATTGTCGCCCGCCGCCTGGAACGCATTGATGATGAGATTCTGAAGCATCTCGGTGAACATATCCTGATCGATTTCGACGTCCGGCAGGTCGGGGGCGTAGTTCTTCTCGGTCTGGGCGTGCTCCTGCTGGAGGCTGAGAAACTCGACGACGGAATCGACGGCGGCGTTGATATCGGCAGGCTGTTTTCTGAGCGGGCGGGGCGCTGCAAACACGAGAAAATCGCTGACCGATTCCTCGAGGCGGTCCGCCTCGCGGCTGACGCGATCGATCTTCCGCAGCAGATTCTCCCTGTCGTCGACGTTCAGCTTATCGAGCCTGTCGCGGATCATCTGCACGTTCATCTTGACGGAGCTGAGCGGATTGCGAATTTCGTGTGCCAGCCCCGCCGAGATCGTGCCGACATAGGCAAGGTGCCGCCGCTGGTCGAGAGCCGATTGCAGCGTGGCGGCCTTGTCGTGCAGTTTCAGGAGGTAGCCGCCAAGCGCGGCAAGGAGCACCGAGCCCACCACCGAGATGGCGAGTGCACGGCTGTTGTTCTCCTTCATTTCGGCCTGCACCTGTTTGTTTATCCGGTCGAACGAAAGCCCCACCAGCATCGTGCCGACTATGCGCTCTCCGATCCTGGTGGGAAATGCCATCGAGACGACAGGCCGCCGCCCGGCCTTCGCGGCAGCTTCAACTTTTCGCAGCAGCATGTATGACGTGTCGGATTGCTTGACCCCGACGTCGCCTTGCTTCGCGTGCCGGCCCGGCTCGCCGAACCACACGATCAGCCTGCCTCGCGCGTCCAGTAGCTGGGCGAAATCGAGCATCTCGTCGTCGGGCTGAATCTCCTCGAGCATCTTCTTGAACGCCGGCGTCACGTAGGTGTCGTAGAGCTTCGTTGCGGCGTCTATCGACGACTGGTAAACGTCCAGAACATCCACATGGCCCAAGTTTTCGGCCATTGCAAGAGCGCTCTCGATCCTTGTGTTCAGGCGTCGGGCGTTGCGCACGGACTTCAGCAGCCGGCGCTGCACAATGCTCCGGGCGGCGTCCTTGTTGATCCAATACGTAAAAGTAAAGATCGCAAGCGGAAACACCGCCACCAGCACAAGCACGGTGATGAAGGCGTGCCGCCTGAGGGGGCCGTGCTCGCGTTCTGGGCGAGTGGTGCCGGGCGCTGCGTTGGTGCCGTTGAGTGCCATGATGCCGGCCTCAGTTGATCAGTCGGGTTGCTGTCGGCAGATCAAGGTTTCGTTGTGCATTCGGGGTTTTCTTGCCATCCTTTCGCGATCATCCCTCATCGACATTCCTGATTCTTTCGGCCACTTTTGCCATTTCTCCTTCTCTGTACCGGATCTTGGGCCAGCCCACGTGCACGCGGTCGCCGGCCTTGCGCGGGATAATGTGGAAATGCAGATGAAACACCTCCTGGCCGGAGGCCCGCCCATTAAAGGTGGCCAGGTTGAAGCCGTCGGCGTTCATCGCCCTGGTCACCTGCCCGGCAACCTTGTGCACCTTCGCAATCACGCGCGAGAGCAGCTCGGGGTCGGTGCTGATGAAGTCTTTGGTGTGCTTCTTGGGCAGCACCAGCGCGTGGCCCGGGCTAACGGGGTACAAATCGAGTATGGCCACTACGTCGTCGTCCTCGTAGATCTTCTCGCTCGGCAGATCGCCGGCGATTATCCTGCAGAAAAGGCAGTCGTCTGTCGCCATCGTGTTGTCCTCAGCCATTGCGCCCGCCGCGGGGGGGCATTCCAAGCACCGCCGCACGTCGGGTGTTTTCGGTAATGCGGACGCGATGGGCGATGCGGTATCCCGCCACCCACACGATTCCCGCGCGGTCGCACACGATCGGTACTTCATCGCGCCGCCGGCCTGGCACCTTTTCGTCGATGAAAAAATCGTGCAGCTTCCGCGAGCCGGGTGCTCCCAGCGGCCGGAAACGGTCGCCCGGCCGGCGCGTCCTGATCGTCAGCGGAAGCTCCAGCCGGTCGGCGTCTACCGTTTCACTGCTGCGATCGCGGTTGCGGGCAACGGCTCCCGGCGCGGGTGCCCCGCCGACGGCCGACACCGAGAACACGCAACCTGCAAAACCGACCTCGCCCGGAAAAGGCAGCTTTACCTCTGCGGGGGCCCGCGCGCCTTCTACGGCCAGGTCAAGCAGCACCAACTTGTCGTACTCGGCCCGGAGCAGGAGGCCGCCGGGCAGCGACATCTCCCTACCCGTGCCGCTCACTGCCATGTCAGAGAGGTTGCGCGATTGCTCGGCAGTCAGTTGTCCGACGCCCGCGTCCTCGAGCGCCAGGCGGAGTGTTTCGATCACAAGCTCCGGCTCAGCCGCCGCCAGCGCCTTCCTGTCGAACGCGAGCAACGCGCCCGCGTCCTCGAGCCGTGCGTCGCCCAGGAGGCGTCGTGCGAGGGGCTCTATCAAATTATACTGATTCCGGGCATGCTCGGCAAGGCGGATAATTGCGTCGGCTACGCCGGGCCCGCATTGTGCCTCGAGCTGCGGCAGGATCACGTGACGCAGCCGGTTGCGGAAGAGGGCGACGTCGTCGTTGGTTGCATCGCTGCGAAAGGTGCATCCAATCCTCGCCAGATACTCGAGGATATCTTCGCGCGTGGTGTTGATGAGCGGCCGAATGATCATCACGCTGCCGCCGCGTCGCAGGGGGCGCTTGGGCGGGATGCCGCGCAGCCCTCGCAGCCCGGTGCCGCGCACGATGCGCTGCAGCACGGTCTCGGCGTTGTCGTTGCGATTGTGGCCCAGGGCTATCTTGTTTGCCTTTGCACCGGCGGCCGCGCGCTCGAAAAACGCATAGCGCTCGCGGCGCGCAACTTCCTCCAGCGATCCGCCGTCGAGCTTGCAGGCGGCCGGCACGTCTGCCCGCTCGGCGAGGTACTCCAGCCCGAGCTCGGCGGCGAGATCCTTCACGAACTCCTCGTCGGCGTCGGCGTCGGCCCCGCGAATACCGTGGTTCAGATGCCCAACCGCCGGCGACACCTCAAGCTCATCCGCGAGGCCGTGGAGGGCCCTCAGCAGCGCAACACTGTCGGCCCCGCCCGACACGCCCACGAGCACACGGTCGCCGGGCTGCAGCATGTCGTGTCGGATGATTGCCTCGTGTGCTTGCCGGAAGGCATCCATAAGTTATCGGCCTCGAATGTAAACTTTGGCACTCACACTGCATTGTACGCAAAAGGCACCTCAAATCAACAATTACACGGGCGGCGGATCGGCCGGATGCGCAAATGTTTTCCGGGCGCAGAGGGCGCGAGCGGCCGCGCCGTTTCTGCTAATGTAACGCAGCGTGAACGCCCGGGCATCGGGCCATTGTTGTCCGCATAGAGATCAAGAAAGGAATACGGTGCAGCAAGGTAGTGACATCAGGAATCGTGAGCGACTGCTCCTTGACTTCGATTGGGAGTTTCATCGCGGCGACGGGCGCGCGCACCTCCTGGTCGAAGATGCTGAGGCGCGCCTCGCGGGGGTCGATATTCATCCGTGTCGCGCCGGGGTAGACGATGGTCGCCGCGCACAGGCGTTGACGAACCCGCCGGGATCGCCGGCGCCCTGCTCGGCCATGGTCCAGAAATGACGGGGAATCGCCAGGCGCGGCTGCCGCGCGGCGACCATCGCAGTTGTGACAACGAACGCGACAATTATCAACGTTTTGCGAGCGAAAAACGGCATCATGCTGCCACCTTCATGTCCGACAAACGCAAGATATGAGCCTGCAAAATGGGCCAAGGCTTGGTCGCCGGATTCGGGCCAACTGTTCCGCTATCTGTTCAGTTGGCCCACGTTGCTCTTGCCTCGTCCACGATCATTGCCCTGAGCCTCCGCACCAAAATGTCGTATTGGCCGAGATCGATGTTATCCTGACTACCCTCCTTTGTGCCGTCCCATGCGAAAACTAGGGATAGTGGGGCTGTTGAAAGACCCCTGTGCGAAGCATCTGCTCTTTAGTTGGGGCATTTAGAATGAAGTCAAACAAGCCTTTCGCGGGCCTCAGGTGAGGGGTGAATGCTGCTTCTCAATCGACACGGACTTTTTCAACAGACCACAGTTACCTATTCTTTCCCCCTCTGCTTTCTTTTTGCGCGATCCACGCTAGGGCAGCGGGCCTTGCCCGGCACAGTCACTTCTTGGCTGCAACGTTGAGTCTGATCGTATCCGACTCCCACCGGTACTGCTCCGTACTGCGCGGCCCGGTCTTGGGATCACGGATCAGAATCCTTCGCTGATAAGCGACTTGCAGAGCGTAGACACCCTCATCTTTGAGATAACCCATAGCGTCGAACGACACATGCAGACTTTCTCCTGGCTGTAGCGTGATCCAGCCGGTTCCCGCATCTGGGCTAATTTTTGGCAGCACGCTCAGCGGCACAAGGTCAGGACCATGGGCAGCTTGCCCACCACGCTCATCCATCTCCCGCTTCAGCACTATGCGAAAATGGTGTTTGAACGGATAGAAACGGTTGAGAAAGCAGACGGGAACAGAACCATGATTCTCCAGGGAAATCCGGACTATCAGAGGTTCTTCGAGAGTATGCGGATGCCGGCCCGCACTCAGCCTCACGTGAAAAGGAAATTCCACCACATCCACTTCCTGCTTGCGTGCAATTTGTGGCGGCTCTGCAGCCTGCCCCTCTTGTTGTTTCCATGCTGCTGAAATGGAATAGGGGCCTATCGGAAGTTCGGAGGCCTTTCCTTCGTTGTCCATGAGCATGAATGGACCGAGTAATGCGGCCAGTTCGCACCCCGGCCTGAGCGGAAGCCCTTCCGCTTCCTTTTCTTTCGTCGCGTCATCCTGCCACACAGCCTGGTACTGTTTTCCATGCGGGCCGGAGGCAAGCAGATCGATCCCCCGCGCTAGAGGCCTGCTGATCATTTGCAGCGCATCCGTGGGGTTCTTGATGAGAACCCGACAAGGGATGGCTTGGCCACGTACATAGG
>JABMSA010000156.1 GCA_013202185.1 Planctomycetota bacterium | reverse complement strand
CTGTCGCATTTCCATCGCGACCATATGGCGGGGCTCGAACCCGGCTGGTCGGGCGGCCCCGTGATCTGCTCGCCAATAACGGCAAGGCTGCTTGCCGCGCTCGAAGATGTGCCGGAAGAAAACCTTATCGCCATCGAGCCCGGCGAAACCCTGGACGTTCCAGTGGGCGGCGAAGCGCTGCGCATCACGGCGCTCGAGGCAAATCACTGCCCCGGCGCGCTGATGTTCGTGCTGGAGCGCGGCGGCCGTAAAATCGTCTACACCGGCGACTTCCGCCTCAGCGATGATCTGCGTGCCAGGCGCGAACTGCTGGCCGGCGCCGAGCGGCTTTACGTCGACAGCACCTATGCCTCGCCCGAATACGATTTTCCAACGCTGAAAGAAAGCGTGGCTATGGTTCTCGATGCCGTGAGGCGGAACATGGACAAGGAAATCCTCGTGGCCATTTACACCATCGGCAAAACAAAACTCGTGCAGGCGCTCAGCCGCGAGTTCGGCCGGCCGGTTTACGTTTCCAAGGACAAGCTCAAGGCCTACCGGGCAATGGGCTTCGGCGAGCATGTGACCGCCGAGCGAAAGGACGCCGGCTTCGTAGGATATTCCCGCATTTATTTCGACCGCTACTTCAGATGGAAGAACGGCCGCAACCCCTCCAACTGCCTCGTCATCTATCCTTCCGGCATGTGCACAAACGTCGCTCCCCGCGCCGGATTCTTCTACGTGCCGTATTCCGAGCATTGCGACTGGGCCGAGTACTGCGAGTTTGTCGACATGGTAGCCGCGCCCGAAGTCGTCCAAACGTAGCAGATTCCGTCGTCGAATGCGCTCAAGCTGCGCCCTCCCGCGCCGTTAATCACTCGGCCGATTCCTGGAGGGAGCAACCTGATGAATACCGTAGACCTCGTCGATGTGGCGTGCCCGCTCTGCAACCTGAACTCCTCACGCCCGTACGCCTGCTATTTCACCCACGTTTTCAGTGATGAAACCGTCCCCATGAACCTCGTCCGGTGCCCCAACTGCGACCTCATCTTCGTGAGCCCGCGCCCGCGCGACAAAGACCTGGAGGCACTCTACGAATCGGACAGGTTCACGGCCGATCAGAACAAGGAGACCGTCGGACGCGGCCGCCTGCCCAGCATATCCGACATTGGGTTTGCCGACAAGGTATGGAAGGTGGAGAAGCTGGAGGAAATGGTCGGAGGCGGCCGCCTGCTCGACGTCGGATGCGGCTTCGGCGCAATGATGAAGCTCGCCGAAGACAGCGGATGGTGGCACGCATACGGCATCGACCCATCCCCCGCAGCCGTTCGCTTCGTGCGCGAGGCATGGGGCCTAAACGTCCAGTGCAAATCGGTATTCGAAATGGATTTCCCCCCCAGCTTCTTCGACGCGGTATGCATGGACAACGTCCTCGAGCACATCGACAGGCCCGTCGAGTGCATGCTTGCCGTGAGGCGAGTGCTCCGCCCCAACGGCGTGGTGTTCATCGACGTCCCGTATATCCGAGGGCTCACGTGCCGACTGTGGCGGATGTACCTCAAGCTCTTCCCGAAGGAAGGCCACCCCAACACCTACGGCCACATCTACTTCTACACCAGGAAGTCGATCTCCATCCTCTTGCGCAAAGTGGGCTTCGAGCCGAAACTGATGCTCACGGACCAAACGGCTTTCCCAGGCAGCGCCGGCGGCATGGAACGCATCCTACGCCGCGCAGCGATGTCTGCCGGAAGAACATTGCCCCGTGCAGGCAACCTCCTGATCGCCTTCGGCATGAAGAAGTGAAGAACAGCACAACGTCATTCGGAAGCCACCCCCGCCATTCTATTCCTTGAATTCGCCCGGCTTTCGGGCTATAATACTAATTCAGATATTGCAATGAAGGCGCGCCATACCCACACAGAGGAACGCCCATGTACAGACCCGAGATCAAGGTCCTCGATTGCACCATCCGCGACGGCGGCCTGATGAACAACTGGCAGTTCGAAGATGATTTCGTGAGAGCCATCTTCAAGGCAAACTGCGCCGCAGGCGTCGACTACATGGAAATCGGCTACAAAAGCTCGGAGAGCGCGTTCTCCCGCGACGAAAACGGCCCGTGGAAATTCTGCCACGACACCGACATCGTCCGCGTGCTCGGCGAAGACTGCGCCGAACAGGGAATAAAGCTTGCGGCTATGGCCGACATCGGCCGGATCGAGTACGACGACATCCCTCCTAAAAACGAAAGTGTGATAACGCTCATACGCGTCGCCTGCTACGTTCACCAGATCGACAAAGCCATCGCCATGGTCGAGCACTGCATCGACAAAGGCTACGAAACCACCATCAACCTAATGGCCGTGTCGCGCGCAATGGAGCGCGACCTCGACGAAGCACTCGACGACGTCGCCAACAGCAGGGTGCCGGTTTTCTATCTCGTCGACAGCTTCGGCGCGATGTACTGCGAGCAGGTGCAGCGCCTCGCCGAAAAGTACATTGCTGCACTACCCGGCAAAACCATCGGCTACCACGGCCACAACAACCAGCAGCTCGCCTTCGCAAACACCATCGAGGCGATCATCCGCAACTGCAACTGGGTCGACGGCAGCATGTACGGCATCGGACGCGGCGCCGGCAACTGCCCGCTCGAGCTGCTCATGTCATTCCTCAAAAACCCCAAGTTCGACCCCCGCCCGATCTACGAGACCGTGCAAAAAGAGCTTCTGCCGCTCCGCCAGACAATCGACTGGGGCTACCACGTGCCCTACCTCATCACGGGCATGCTCAACGAGCACCCACGCAGCGCCATGAAATACATGGCAGAAAATAAAGACGGCGACATCGCGGCGTTCTACAACTACCTCGCCGACGGCGCCATCCTCGATTGATCCGGCCTCCGCAATCAGGGCAAAACAGACGCTCCGAGCCGCTCTTTATACGCCTTTATTATTCCTGCATATAAAACCCCTCCCTAAACCATTGCAACTCAACCACTTACGCG
>JABMSA010000155.1 GCA_013202185.1 Planctomycetota bacterium | reverse complement strand
ATTCAGAGGACGGGCAGAATTCGGCGGACTCGGAAGTCCGTTCAAGTCGCGTCCGCCCCCGAGACGGGGACGCCCGAGCTGCGAAGCACCGCTCCTACCGGCGCCCGGCAGGTCCGCGCCGGAAAGCTTGAGGGGGGGAGCAATCAGATTCCCGAGACGGCGCCGCCTTCGCTTCTGCTCAGAAGCACTTCCACGTCCGGAAGCTCCGCGCCCAAGCGCCTATGAAGCTCTCTCACACCGGGCAGCTCGGTCTCGGCGTGCCCGGCGTCGACAAGTATGAGGCCATCGTCGCACGCATCGAGGAACGCATGATACTTGACGTCGCCGGTAACGTAAACCTCACAGCCGTGCGCTACGGCTTCTTTGTATAGGTCCGCGCCCGCGCCCCCGCACACGGCCACCCTCGAGACGCGCCGGGTTGCGTCGCCAACGTATCGGATGCCGCGCGTGCCGAGCTTCTTCGCAACTTCCGCGATGAAATCCGCCGCAGCCATCGGGCCGGGCAGCACGCCCCAGCGCCCCAGGCCGGCCTCGCCGCGCTTGTTCTCGAGCGGATACACGTCGAACGCCGGCTCCTCGTAAGGATGCGCCTTGCGGATCGCCGCCAACACCTCCGCAACATTCTCTTCGCGCACGATCGACTCGAGCCTTGCCTCATCGACGTGCTCGAGCCGGCCGGCCTGCCCGATGTGAGGATCGGCCGCCGCCGTCGGAGTGAAAGTGCCGATGCCCCTGACTCGAAAGGTGCAGTCGGTGTAGGCGCCGATGCTGCCCGCACCTGCGGCGCACATTGCCGCGGCGACGTCGTCGAGGTCGCCCGCCGGCACAAAGACGACGATCTTTTTCAGCGCGGTGCGCGCCCGAGTGAGAGGCTGAACATAGCTGATGCCCAGGAGCTGCGCGAGTGAATCGTTTATTCCGCCGGGCGCACAATCGAGATTCGTGTGCGCGGCGAAAAGGGCAACGTCTTGCTTCACAAACTCAACCGCACGGCGTTCGGCCGGGGTCCTGTCGGTCAGCGAGGCAAGCGGCGTGAAGATCAGCGGATGATGCGACACGACCAACTGCGCGTTTCGCTCGGCGGCCTCGTTCAGCACCCCACGGGAGGGATCCAACGCGACCAGAACCGTCCGCACGTCGGCGTCGGAGTTGCCGACCTGCAGGCCGATGGGGTCGTCTATCTCGGCGAGGCGCTCCGGCGCCAGGCTTTCCATCACGATCGCTATGTCCTTGATCTTCATCAGGTGCACTAACCTTTCCCGGCCTGTTCTATCTTCTTCTTGAAAGTTTCTTCGTCGATTATTTCCACGCCGAGCGCCCGCGCCTTGTCGAGCTTCGACCCCGCCCCCGGCCCGGCGACGACATAGTCGGTTTTCTTGCTCACACTGCCGCTTGCGCGGCCGCCCAAGCTCGTTACCAGTTCCTCGGCCTCCGTGCGGGGCATGCTCAGTGATCCGGTGAAGACAAAAGCAAGACCGTCCAACGGCATCGGGCCGGCGGGCAGCGTCTTGGTGCGCGGAAACTTCACTCCAAGCTCGCCCAGATCGGCTATCAGCGTCCGGATGTCGTCGCGCGCGAAATACTCGATCACCGACTTCGCGATCACGGGGCCTATTTCGTGCACGTCGCTCAGGCCCTCCTCGGAAGCTTCCATGATCGCCTCGATCGTGCCGAAATGCGATGCCAGCACCTGGGCCACGTGCACGCCAACCTGCCGGATGCCAAGCGCATAGACGATCCGCTCGAGGGGCCGATCCTTTGATTCTTCGATCGCACTTATGGTGTTGCCGGCCGACTTCGCCGCCATTCGTTCCAGGGCCGCCAACTGCTCGACCGTGAGGCGATAGAGGTCGGCCGGGTTTTTCACCAACCCGCGATCCACAAGCTGTGCGACCAGCTTATCGCCGATGCCTTCTATGTCCATCGCCGTGCGCGACGTGAAGTGCTTGATCCATCCCTCGAGTTGCGCCGGGCAGGCGATGCCCGTGCAGCGCGCAATCGCCTCGCCTTCCGGCCGCTCAACCGGCGAGCCGCACACGGGGCATACCTCGGGCAGCAGGAACTTCGGCCGCTTCTCGTGCTTTGCGTCGGGCACTATCTGAACGACCTCCGGAATCACGTCGCCCGCGCGTTGAACTATCACCGTGTCGCCGGCGCGCACGTCGAGCCGGTCTATCTCGTCCTGGTTGTGCAGCGTCGCGCGCTCGACCATCACTCCGCCGATCTTCACACGGCGCAACCTTGCAACCGGCGTGATCGCTCCGGTGCGGCCTACCTGCACGGTAATTTCCTGCAGTACGGTTTGCTCTTGGCGCGGCGGAAACTTCCACGCGATGGCAAACCGCGGGCTGCGCGACCGGGCGCCCAGCGCCTCCTGGGAGCGCAGGCTGTTGACCTTCACGACCATGCCGTCCATCTCAAACGGCATCTCGTCGCGCTTCGGCAGGAGTTCGTTGTAAAACGCAACGACCTCGTCGAGGCCCTTGCATATCTTCGCCGGTGTTATGACGGGCAATCCCAGGGCCTTCACATAATCGAGAGCATCCGAGTATCTCTCGAACCGGCCGTCCTCGAGCGTTCCCAGGCCGTGCGCCAAGAACTGCAGCGGACGCGATGCCGTGATCCTGGGATCGAGCTGCCGCATCGAGCCGGCGGCGGCGTTGCGGGGGTTCGCGAACGGCTCCTTGCCATCTTCCTTGCGT
>JABMSA010000154.1 GCA_013202185.1 Planctomycetota bacterium | reverse complement strand
CACGAGGTTCTTGCCGATGTCGTGGAGGTCGCCCTTGACGGTTCCAATGGCAACGGTGCCTATGGCCTTCACGCCGGCTTCCTTGAGTGCGGGCTCGAGGATTTCCATCGCCTGGTTCATAGCCCTTGCGGCGATGAGCACCTCGGGCACGTAGAACTCGTTCTTCTTAAACTTGTCGCCCACCACGTTCATTCCGGCAATGAGGCCGTTGTCGAGGATGTCTGCGGGGGGCACGCCCTCTTTCATCGCCGCCGCGACGAGGCTCTTGACCTCGGGGGCTTTGCCTTTTATCAAGTTTTCCGCAATTGCCTGCAAGTCTGCCATTTAAGCACATCTCCTTAAGTACGCTTACCTGTTCGGTAGAAGCATCCAAGCCGCGTGTACAGATTCTTGGGTCTCCAGGCTGCGGCATTGTATAAAACCAGCGGGAAGACCGCAACTATGATTCCATTTTCGACAATCGGAATTGGGCCATATCAGCCCACAGGGGGCTTTCATCCGCCTGGGAGCTGAGCAATTCGTACATGTTCCGTGCTTCGACGGGCCTGCTCAGAAGTTCGTGGCACCGGCCCACGTAGTAGCAGGCTTCGTATTTGATGGCCTTCAGCGCAGTCGGCGTTCCCGCGAGGAACACATCGTAGGTGTCCTGGAAGGCCTCGAGTGCGCTTTCGTGCTTTTCCTGCTCGAGCAAGGCCTTACCCAGCAGCAACTTCACGGAAAGAGCATAATAATTCTCCGGGAACTTTTCCAGGAAAAAACGGCAGTGTGCCTCGGCTTTTTCGGCGTTGTCTTTGCCGCCCTTTTTCAGGATGCCGGTAGCCAGCCGAAACACAATCACCGGCTGGGCGCTGCTGCGTTGTGTTTTGCTGACCATCTTGGCCAGGCCCTCGAGTCCGGCTTCGACTTGCGCTTCGCGTTCTTCTTCGGTGGCGCCGGGCATCTCCAAGATGGCGGCCTCGAGTTCCGCGAGGGCCGCCCAACCTTGGTCTTGTGCGGTCTTCTTGCTATCGGCCTTCATGCCCGACACGATCACCACGGTCAGGACCACGACCGCCGCAATGGCAATGTATGTTTTGACCGACGTGGCCATCTCCCAGGCCTTGCCCACGAACTGTATGAAAGGATCTTCTTTCAGCTCTCGCTTTTTCTGTTCGAGTTCCCTTTTTCGCAACTTTTTCATCTGACTTTGCTGGCTCCGGTTTCCACCGACGACTCATCGTCGCCTATGTGGATTGTTAGTGTTGTTCTGCTCGAGCCACGGCTTTGCAACAGCAGCCTTGCTCGCTCGCCGGCCTCTCCGGGATGCACTGCCCAAGGGCAAGAGCACCTCATTACCACTACTGCGGGCAACACTAGATTTTACCATGCACCATCGGATGGATTCAAGCACTTTTGCTTGAAGGCGGCGGGCGGGTGGTGAAATTCTCTCGCGGGCGCCGGCACTGCACCCCGCCGGGAGCTTCGTTTGCGGAAATGATGTTGCTCGGCAGCTTGATCTGATCGTGCTGCTCGATCCCTCCGATTAGAGCTTGCTTTCGAGGGCCTTGCGGGAACGTGAGAAATGGGGCAAGGTCTCCAGCTTTGTCGGATCAAGCCGGCCAAGCAATTCGAATGACCGCTTTCCTTTCTCGTACCTCCGGTCTTCCCCGCAGTCTTTTGTTGCATGCCTCAACTTGGATTGGACATCATCCTTTGACCGACTTTCCAGATCATTGGTTGGGGGCAATGCTCGTGCAAGCAGTTTTTGACCGAAGAATTCTTTCACTGCGTCCTGGTCTGCAACAATCCATGTCTCCATGCATTGGACCATGAGGTGCGCGTGGTCGTCGTCCGCATTATCGGGCTTGTCCCAGTTATCTCGTTCTTTCAGATGATCCCATGGTTCCTTGTGCACGGCAGATTCGCTGTCAACAAGCAGGATTGGGTAGGGATCTTCTGCTGAGTCGCTGATGGCTGTCTTGAAGTCATCAAATGCAGATGCTCGCCCACCGCATGCTATGATTGCCGGCATCCGTTCGACGAAACCGGCTTTCTCGAGCAATTTGCGAAAGCCTTCGCGACACCTGATCTTTAATGTCTTGCCGTCGCCGCCACCTTCGACATATACCCTCACCTTCACCAGCGCGTTCCCCCGATCTCTCCTTTTGTCCACAACTCTCCAAGCCTGTACTTCTCAAGCCAGCATTCGAGTTCTTTTTTGTCCAGGCGCTTCATCTCTGTGGCCTGATTTCTTTTTTCGCAGACAACGACGGCATCAGGCTGGTCGGTCATTTCGTCCACGAGAATGTCGGAATGCGTTGTAACGATCAACTGTGTTCGTCGCGCGGCCTCCTTCAGCAGTCTTGCCAGGCCGGGGAGCACGTCCGGATGAAACCCAAGCTCCGGTTCTTCGATGCAGATCAGCGGAGGCGGATTCGGATCGCACAAGATGGCCAGAAGGCAGAGGTACCTCAAGGTGCCGTCCGACAAGCGCGTGGCCGGAATGGAGAAGCCTCCCTCGTGGAGGAACACCTGTACCGTGCCGCCCTCGATGCTCACGTCGTAATCATCAATGCCATCGTAAACCTGGGTTAGCCAGTCAAGGATCGTCTTCTTGACTTTCGCATCTCTCCGCAGTCGGTTCAGGACCAGCCCGAGGTTCTCAAAGTTCTCTTCCAATCGGTCATTTCGCTGGTCCGCTCTTTGGGGAAGGCGCGGTGGCGTACGTCGGCCAAAACTCCAGTCCCGGTATATCCTGATCTTCGCATACTCTGTTCCAAGATACGTGATCTCGGGGTATTGGTCCGGGTCTTTTCGTTGCGATAGGATGGATTGCTGGGGATCGAGCGTCTCTCCCAAGAAAGACCGTTCCATGCCCTTCACTCTCAAGGACGGCAAGCCATCCTCGTACCTATAGTAAAAGTCGGAGCCCAATCGACCAGGCTTCCCGTCTGCAATGCGCTCTTTAACGAGTTCAAAGCGCTGCATGGTTTCGGTGAACGACATCAGGTGGTGGAGCTGCATCTCTCCCTCGGGGTAGTCAACAACGGCCACAATTGATGCAATAGGATGCGGTTTGCCCTTCCAGAGCCAATCCCTGATTCCGCCGCCTTCTCTCACCGGCGTCGCCAACGATGTCGGGGCCGCTTGCAGCAGGCTGATCGCTTCGATCAAATTGGACTTGCCGGAACCATTCGGGCCGATAATAATGTTGAGATCCTGCAATGGCAGAGAAAGGCCCTCAGGCCCGAAGGAGAGCAGATTCTTCAGCCGAAGCTCTCTGATCAGCATGTCATTGTTCTCCCCATGTTATGTCTACAAACAACGTCAGTCGCCGCAGCCACAAAGTTTAGCAGGAACCGGTGCGACTATCAAGATCAAAAACCGGGTCAAACGCTGTCGCGTGTTTTCGCCCTATTCCATGCAATCATGGATGCGGCGCGCTGTTTCT
>JABMSA010000153.1 GCA_013202185.1 Planctomycetota bacterium | reverse complement strand
GGCTTGCCCGGCAGGTGAAGAAGATTGTCCCGCCAGCCCGATTGTTCCCCCCCCCTTCCCCGGCAAGCGAATTCCGACAACGCAACCGGCTCCGTGCAAACGCCATCCGTGCCGTTTCAATTTGATTCCTTCAGCAGAATCTGCTAACATGTTTTCTGTTTCATCGAAGACTCATGTAAGGGAGGGACAAGCGGCTGGTTCAGACAAGAAAAGCGGATTACATGCCTGACCTGCTGGCCGCCATCAAGAATGCGGGCGCTTTTGCCCAGGTCATCGAGCACGTCCGGGCCGGACACTCCTGTGCCGTCGGCGGGCTGTGGGGGTCGTCGTGCGCCTGCTTCCTGGCGGGGGCGCTCGACAGTTGCCCCTCCATTGTCCTCGCCGTAACAGCCGGGCCCGAAGAGGCCGACGACCTCAGCAACGACATCAACCTTTTCCGGCCCGGCTCTGCCGTGGTGTTTCCCGCCCGAGAAGCACTCCCGGCCGAAGAAGCAGCCATAAACTACGACATCCTCGGCCGGCGCGTCGAGATGCTCCGCAAACTGCTTTTCCACGGCTCCGGCGAGCACGCCGACGGCGGCATCGAGGTCGTCGTTACGCCGATCCAGAGCCTCATGCAGCCGGTCGTTCCGCCCAGTCAACTTCAAGCCGACATCATTGCCCTCGCAGCAGGCACAACGCACCGCATGGAGAACATCGCCGAGTGGCTGGTCGAGCGCAGCTTCGAACGCGTGCCGATGGTCGAGATGCACGGCGAGTTCAGCATTCGCGGCGGCATCCTCGACATCTTCCCCGCCGGCGCCGACAACCCCATCCGCGCAGAATTCTTCGGCGATCAAATCGAGTCGCTGCGCGAGTTCGAAGTCTCAACGCAGCGATCAATCAAGCCGCTCGAGAGGTACCAACTGGCCGGAGTATCGCGCGACGAAACGGCAAGCCTCCTTGCCGCCGCCGACCTCAGCACCAGCCTTTTCACATACCTGCCGAAGAGCAGTTGGATAGTACTGCACGAGCCCATCGGGGTGCAGGAACGGGCCGAGAGCATAGCGGCGGCGCTGGGAGAGTCCGAAGAGTTCTTCACGTTCCGGGGCATCTATGCCGCGTCCAGGCAGTACGTCTCTATCCACGCCACCGGCCTGCCGGCGGCGTCCGACCTGCCCGCGTTCGACTTCCACACCGGCACAGCCGAGCGTTTCGGCGGCGACCTCAAGCAGATCATCGAGGAGCTGCACCGGCAGGTCGAGTTGAACGAAGCCCTGCACATATATTGCGAAAACGAAGCCCAGGAAAAACGCCTCAAGGAAGTGCTGAAAGACACAAACCTGGCCGACGAGCCCAAGCTCATCTTCGAGCGCGGCTTCCTTTCGGCCGGATTTCGCCTCGAGCAGCCGCCCGTCGCCTGCATCGGCCACCACGAGATATTCAGCCGCTACCAGCGCCTGCGAACCGTCCGACCACGCCGACGAGGAGCGCCCATCGAAAGCTTCCTCGAGCTGCACAAGGGCGACTACGTGGTGCACGTAGCCCACGGCATCGCAAAATTTCGAGGGATGGAAACACTCCGACGCGAAGGCGAAATGCAGGAATTCCTGCTGCTCGAGTTCGCACAAAAAACCAAGCTCTACGTGCCCGCGAGCAAGATCGACCTCGTCCAGCGATACGTAGGCCCATTCAGAGCCAGGCCCAGGCTCAGCACACTCGGCGGCAAACGCTGGGGCGAAAAAAAAGTCGAAGCAAAGCGCGCCACACAAGACCTCGCAATCGAAATGCTCGAGGTACAGGCAATCCGAGCACGCTCGCCAGGCATCGTACACCCGCCCGACAGCCTCTGGCAGCACGAATTCGAAGACTCCTTCCTCTACCAGGAAACCGACGACCAGGTCGACGCACTCGCCCAGATCAAGAACGACATGGAATCGCCCGCACCAATGGACCGTCTCCTGTGCGGCGACGTCGGATACGGAAAAACCGAGCTTGCAATGCGCGCGGCGTTCAAAACCGCAACCTTCGGCAAGCAGGTGGCCGTGCTCGTGCCCACCACCGTCCTCGCTGCACAGCACCTCCGCACCTTCAACGAGCGCACGGCCGACTTCCCCCTCGTCATCGAAATGCTCAGCCGGTTCAAAACGAAAAAAGAGCAAAAAGAAATCATCGAGCGCCTCAAGCGAGGCCAGGTAGACATCGTCATCGGCACGCACCGCCTGCTCTCCAAAGACATCGAATTCCGCGATCTCGGCCTGCTCGTAATCGACGAAGAACAACGCTTCGGCGTGCACCACAAGGAGCGCCTCAAGCAATACCGCAAGACCGTCGACGTCCTCACAATGACAGCCACCCCGATACCGCGCACGCTGCACATGTCGCTGCTGGGAATCAGAGACATCTCATCGCTGAGCACCCCGCCGCAAGACAGGCAATCCATCCGCAGCGAAGTGTGCCGGTTCGACGAACACAAAATCCGCGACGCACTCCTCCGCGAGATTCATCGCGACGGGCAAGTCTTCTTCGTTCACAATCGCGTCTACAACATCGAATCGATTCGCGACCAGCTCCGCGACATCGTGCCCGAAGCCACCTACACCATCGGGCACGGCCAGATGAACGAGCACGAACTCGAGCGAAGAATGGCGGAATTCGTCGCAGGCCACGTCGACGTCCTCGTATGCACCACCATCATCGAATCGGGGCTCGACATCCCCAACGCCAACACCATCATCATCAACCGCGCCGACAACTTCGGCCTCGCCGACCTCCACCAGCTTCGCGGGCGCGTGGGCCGATACAAGAACCGCGCCTACGCATACTTCCTCGTTCCGCCCGACAAACCCATAACCCACAAATCCGTCAGGCGGCTCAAGGCCATCGAAGAGTACTCCGAGCTGGGCGCCGGATTCAAGATCGCCATGCGCGACCTCGAAATACGCGGCGCCGGAAACATCCTCGGCACACAGCAGAGCGGTCATATCGCAGCCATCGGATACGACCTCTACTGCAAGCTCCTCGACCAAACCGTGCATGAACTCAGGAACGAGCCCGTTCCCCAGCCTATCTCCGCCGAGATCCAGATCAGCCTCGACGCCTTCATCCCCGACGACTACGCACCCGACCCAACCCTCAAGATGGGCATCTATCGCAAGCTCGCCGGGGCAGTCGAGGTCGACGAAATAGGCGAACTCGTAGCCGAGCTTATCGATCGCTTCGGCGACCCGCCCCAGCCGGTTACCAACCTGATCGAGCGGCACGAGCTTCGGGTATTGGCCACCCGCCGCGGCATAAACTACATTGCCACGCGCAAAGGCTACCTGCTGATCAAATACAGCGACGCCGCGCAGATCAGTCAGCTCCGCGCCCAGCCCGGCCTCACGCTGCGGGTCATCGACACCGAAAACGCCCACCTCCATTATCCGCCCGCAACCGACACCCCCCGCAAGATCGCCGCATTCCTCAAGACCGTCCTGAGTTCCTGAACGCTCCCTTACCCCGACTTTTTGGGCCTTTATAGCAGACGTGACGGCTCCGGCCGGCACGTCGCAAAAAGTCTTTGGAAAGGGGTCTGGGGGAAACCCTTTCTTCAGAAAGGTTTCCTCCCGGATTGGCATTCAATCCCTAATCATCACATACATCCCGACAG
>JABMSA010000152.1 GCA_013202185.1 Planctomycetota bacterium | reverse complement strand
GGTATTATGAGAACCCTCTACGGCGACCACGAACGCTTCAAAGACACATACTTCACGCGCTTCCCCGGCAAATACTTCGCAGGCGACGGCGCGCGCATCGATGAAGACGGCGACTACTGGCTGATGGGCCGCATCGACGACGTCGTAAACATCTCCGGCCACCGCATCGGCACCGCCGAAGTCGAAAGCGCCCTGGTCAGCCACGCCAAGGTCGCAGAAGCCGCAGTGGCCCCCAGGCCCCACGAAATCAAAGGCCAGTGCCTCTATGCATACGTCACACTCGTCGAAGGCGTCGAGCCATCCGACGACCTCAAGAAAGAACTGATAACACACATCCGCAAAGAAATCGGCCCCATCGCCTCGCCCGACTTCCTGCAGTTCGCGTCGGCCCTGCCCAAAACACGCTCAGGAAAAATAATGCGGCGCATCCTCCGCAAAATAGCCGAAGGAGAAGTCAACCAACTCGGCGACATCTCGACACTTGCCGATGCGTCAGTAGTCGCAACACTCATCGAGGACCGCCTGCCTTAGGCCATCGAGCGAGTATCCACGCCGCAGGCTGGACGAGCCCCCCCGCCTCCTCCAGCCTGCCTCGCAATGACTGCGCGCACTGTTGGCGACGGGTCCGGACTTCACTGCACCCGCAACATCTCCGATACTTATAGTACAACGTTCAACTGAAAGGAATGACAATGTCAGACACCAACGTAAGGAACCGCTGGTCGGTGGTCATCGGAGCGCTGCTGGTGCAAATATGCCTGGGCGCCATCTATGCCTGGGGCACCTTCGCCACCAAGCTCCAGGACGTCAACGGTGCGCACAAGTTTACTGAAACACAAACGTCAATAATCTTCTCCGTCACACTGGTTGTTTTCGCGGCTGTGATGATACTGGCCGGCAGGCTCCAGGACAAGTACGGTCCGCGAAAGATCGCAATCACCGGGGTCCTCATCCTCAGCGCCGGATACATTCTCGCAGGCACCGTCGGAGGAGCCTCCTTCACCGCCTTGTTGGTGTTCATAGGCATAATGGGCGGAGCGGGCATCGGCCTGGCATACGTGTGCCCCATTGCCGCTTGCGTAAAATGGTTCCCCGACATGAAAGGCCTCGTCACCGGGCTGGCCGTGGCCGGGTTCGGAGCCGGGGCCTCCTTGTTCATAAAATTCGCGGGCGCATGGCTGCACCTGCTGGAAAAGCACGGCGTAATGGGAACCATGCTCATCTACGGCATAGCAATCGGTGTTCTCGCGACCATCGGAGGCGCCCTGCTCTGCAACCCGCCCGAAGGCTGGAAACCAAAGAACTGGGCCCCCGCAAAACACGCAAACGGCGCCGCACAGTCGGTCGTCGCCGATCTCACGCAATCTCAAATCATCAGGACGCCCCAATTCTGGATGATCTGGACTTCCATGGCCCTCACCGCAGGCTGCGGACTGATGGTAATCAAGTGCCTGAAAACTTTTGGAGAAAGGGCCCTCATTGCAGGAGGCTCCGAGCCCGTGGCAGCCGCTGCAGCAGCCGGCTCGGCCCTCGCGCTTTACTCCATCTTCAACGGCGCAGGCAGAATCGCCTGGGGAGCAATCTCTCACAAGCTCGGAGCCAAAGGCTCGATAGTGCTCCTGGCCGCGCTCCAGGCGCTCATGATGTTCGTCCTCTTCAAGATGGGCGGCTCACAGGCCACCCTCGCAGTTGCAGCCTGCTGGATCGGCTTCAATTACGGCGGATGTTTCTCACTATTCCCACTCATCACCCTCGAGAGCTTCGGCTCCAGGAACGTCGGCGCCAACTACGGAGCCGTCTTCACGTCGTACGGCATCGGCAGCATTGCCGGGCCGGTACTGGCAGGTATGGTAAGAGACAACATGGGAACATTCACCCCCGCGTTCGTGGGGGCCGCCATCGCGTGCGTGGTCGCGACCCTGATCACGGCAATGCTCCGGCCGGTCAAAGCAAAACAACAAGCCATGGCAAAAGCAGCGTGAGCCGGCAGCAGCAACACACAACGCACGTCAATCTTGAACCGGCGGCGTCTTCCCGATAGAATACCGGAGGAGCTTCATTTGAAGCTCCTCCAGTTCTCAACGTGAACTCTCATCCCGGTGCGGATTGCAGGCAATCAACCAACCGGCAACGCAACAGCAACGGGCCACACAACCAAGGCCGACTGAGCTTTCACACGTCACCAGACGCTGGACGACTTTTCCATCAGGAGGCAAATCGTGGACTTCAGAATAATGATAGCAACCTTCGGAGCGGTTTTCCTCGCCGAACTGGGCGACAAAACCCAACTCGCCACATTCTGCCTTGCCACCAACAAATGCCCCTGGTCGGTATTCACCGGCTCGGCCGTGGCGCTCGTAATCGCATCACTGCTCGCCGTCCTCGTCGGATGCCACCTTCAAAAGCTCGACATCATCCCCGTGATCTGGATCAAAAGAAGCGCAGCCATCCTCTTCCTCATCATGGGCAGTTACATGCTCCTCTCCACCC
>JABMSA010000151.1 GCA_013202185.1 Planctomycetota bacterium | reverse complement strand
CGACGACGAGGACGATTCGGATGCGGAAAGAAACGGATCGACGACGAGGACGACGACGACGACGAGGACGATTGGAAGAGCGGACGACTCGGATGTCGAGACGATAGCTTGAACCAGGATTCGCAAGCACCCCCTCCGCCACGAAAGGCCTTTTTGACTTGATTCGGCCTCCCCTTGGTGGTAACATGAAATGATGTGAATTTCGCGTGCGCCGGGCGAAAAAAACGCTGGAGAGCAGCCCGGGCCGCCTCGCGGTGCGTTTGGTCCTGTTTCGCCGGGGAGGCTCTCCGGATGATCGACAAAGAGCTTCTGGAAATCCTGGCTTGCCCCGTGTGCAAGGCAAAGGTCGAGTTCGAAAACGACAGGATAGTGTGCGTTGAGTGCGGCAGGCGGTATCCTATCCGAGACGGAAACATCCCGGTGATGCTGATCGACGAGGCGGAGCTGCCGGAAGACAATGGACCCCGGAATAATCAGGAGACCCCGTAAACACCACTTTCTTTTTCCACACGCACCCGCCCGCAGCAAGCCATCACCCGTATCCGATGAGCAGACAAACTCTTGAAAGCGATCCTCTCCGACATTCATAGCAATCTCGAAGCGCTCAAGGCGGTGCTGGAAGACGCCGACGACCGCAGCATAACCGAAATCATCTGCTTGGGTGACATCATCGGCTACGGCCCCGACCCGATCGAGTGCCTCCAGATCGCTCAGGAAAAATTTTCGCTCACCATAAGAGGCAATCACGAAGAAGCCACGCTCACCGGGCCGGAAAACTTCAATTTCAGAGCCGCTGCCGCAATCAGATGGACTCGCGAGCGGATAGACAGGTCGCCCACGCCGGAAGCAAGAAGGAACCTCAATTACGTTGAGAACCTGCCCG
This sequence comes from Planctomycetota bacterium, assembly GCA_013202185.1. Lineage (GTDB taxonomy): Bacteria > Planctomycetota > PUPC01 > JABMSA01 > JABMSA01 > JABMSA01. The sequence goes on along the minus strand of JABMSA010000151.1, from coordinate 3,427 downwards.
AGCAGATCAGCGACAACGGCATATTGATGGTGCACGGAACGCCGCGGGGCCCGACAGGAGATTACCTCTTCCCGCGCGACATCCGCGACAAGATTAAGATGGAGGAGGTGTTTGCGAAGATAGACAACTACTGCTTCGCCGGGCATTCGCACATTCCGGGGGTCTTCACTCAGAGCGGAAGGTATGAGCATCCGACCGAAATGACGATGGAAGGCATTTACATTCTTGACGACGAAAAGGCCCTAATAAACGTCGGATCAGTCGGCCAGCCGAGAGACATCGATCCGCGCGCATGCTATTGCACTTTCGACGGCGACTCCGTGGTGTTTCGCAGAGTCATCTACGACTACGAAGCCACCATGCGCAGGATATACGCAAACGAACGACTCGACAACTCGCTCGGCGACCGTCTTGCCGAGGGGCGGTGAGCCGCACGCCATATTGTCGCACTGCAAGGATGGTAACCGTGTACAACGAAAGTTCCGTCCGTAAGGACCTCGTCTTCTACGGAAGAAAAATCGAAGCGAAAAACCTGGTAGTGGGCCCCGGTGGAAACACCAGCGCCCGGGCCGGCGACATCGTTTATATCAAGGCATCCGGCGTCGCCTTTGAAGACGCCACCGCCAACGACTACATCGGCATCGACCTGACGACGGGCAAGGTAGTAGGCTCATTCAAGAAACCCTCGTGCGAAATCCTGATGCACCTCGGCTGCTATGCCATTCGCGACGACATCGCAGCCGTCGTCCACACACACTCGCCCTGGGCCATGGCACTTGCGTCGTCGGGCCAGACCGTGCCGCCGCTGTTTCCGGATTACATCGGGCTGCTGGGCACCGAAGTGCCGCTGATCGACTACGTGGTGCCGGCCGGCAAGGGCCTGGCCGACAAGGTCGTAGAAGCGGCCCGCAAGCACAACGCCATGCTCCTTGCAAACCACGGAGTAGTGGCCCTCGGCACCAACGTGCGCGAAGCATACTTCCGGGCACTTACCGTCGAAGTTGCCGCACAGGTATTTGTAACGTCGAAAATCATGGGCGGAGCCCGAGTGCTCACCCCGGAGGAGGTCCGCGAAGTAGACCAACTGGAAGCGGAAGATTATCGACGCGAACTGCTCAAGGGATGGAGCCACTAACCCAGGAGCATCAAACAGGCAAACCAACCGAGATACTATGGATAAAAGAACAATCATCGCAATGGTCCTTTCACTCGCGATCCTCATCGCGTGGAACGCCTTCATAGCTCCCAGAATCTGGCCGCCCGAGGAGGAGCAGCCACGGCCCGCGCCCCCGGCCGTCAGGCGCCCCGTCGACACCACCAACCAGGCCGCCAAGCCCCAGCCGGTCGCGCCCGCGGTCGCGCCGCAAGACTTACCGGCCGATGCATCCGGCACACAAGACCAACCTCCCGTTGTGCCCGAGAAGCAGCCCGACGTCCAGGAGGCGACACTCGAAAACGAATACCTCAAGCTCAAGCTCACCAACGTGGGCGGCACGATAACCGATGCCTACCTCAAGAAGTACGACGAAGACACCACAAACAAATCGCCGCTGCGCCTGCTCGCACCCATAGCGCCCAACGAGCACTCGCTGGCGCTGCGGCTGGCATCCGGCCAGGGGCTCGCCGAGCGGCGATTCCACGTCGTCAGGGCCAGCGAACGCGAGGTGGTATATCAAACCGACCTGCCCAACAAGCTGAGGGTCAAGAAGACCATCGAGCTGCCCGAGGGCGCATACCACGCCATGGTCAAGCTCGAGCTGATGAACCTATCCGGCAAGGAAATGCAGGTCGCCTACCGGCTCTATTCCGCGGCGGGCATTCTGCCCGAGAGGCCGGCATACGAGAAAGCCAAGCGGATTCCGCTCTCCCAGCTCGGCCCCGGAAGGATCGAAGGGGCCGTCGGCGCGTGGGGCGCAGACAGCACCATCAAGGTCACAAGAAAAGCTCCCGGCAAAGTCGAGGACGAGCCGGAAACGGTCGGAGACCTCACCGTGGCGTGGGCCGGCGTGAAGAACAAATACTTCTCGGCCGTTCTCAAGCCCATGCAAGACAGAACCGTACTGGCCGGCAGAATATCGGCCCTTGGCAAGACCAACGTAACCTCGAGCCTCGAGTCGCGGGCAATCAAGCTCGAGCCCAACGGCTTTGTCAGCGACGACTATATGTTCTTCGTAGGCCCCAACAGCAAGGAGCTGATGACGAAGCCCGCGTACGCGACATTTGCAGGGCTGCATTCCCTGCGATGGCCCAAGCCGGTCACAAGGCTCTTTATAGGGATTCTGCACACCTTCTACGGCATAGCGGGCAACTACGGCCTCGCGATAATCATGCTCACGCTCGTAGTGCGGGCGGCGCTGCATCCGCTCACCAGAAAAAGCCAGAAATCAATGCACGCGATGCAGAAGCTCGGCCCCAAGATGAAAGAGATAAAGAACAAACACAAGGACGACAAGAAGCGCCAGCAGATGGAGACAATGAAGCTCTACAAGGAGCACGGCGTCAATCCGATGGGCGGATGCCTGCCCATCATTCTCCAGCTCCCGATTCTCTTCGGGCTGTTCGGCGCGCTGCAATCCGCCATCGAGCTGCGGCTGGCGCCCTTCGTCCTCTGGATGAAAGACCTCTCCCAACCCGACGCGCTCACCATGCTGCCGCCGACCATACCGTTCATGGGCGGGCGTCCGCTCAACGTCCTGCCAATCATGATGATCGTGGCGATGGTACTCCAGCAGAAATTCACGCCCAAGCCTTCGTCGGGCGACGCCCAATCCGAGCAAACACAGAAGATGATGATGTGGATGATGCCAATCATGTTCGGATTCCTCTTCTACGGCATGCCGTCGGGCCTGGTGCTGTACTTCATGACCAGCACCGGCCTCGGGGCGCTCGAAAGCCATCTCATACGCAGCCACATGGCAAAACTGGGAACCGTGCCCGAAAAGAAGGACACGAAAAAGAAGAAGGAAACCTGGGTAGACCGCGCCGCACGCTCGAAGGCCGCAAGAGGTCGAAAACTGAAATAGCAGTCACAACACACGGCCGGCGAAACCGAGCAGCAGGCGGCACCTTCGCCCCGGCTGCTCGTTTCATTCTGCACGACCGCCGCAGTTTCCTTAAGACGAAAAAGTTTTTGGAGGGGTCTGGGGAAACTTTTTCCGTATCTGTTTAGCGTGGCGCCGTTGTGTACCCTCGAAGTGGGGAAAATCCGCGCGACGTGGGTAGGGGCGGGCTTCGCAGCTCGGCCGGCCCCGCTTCGGGGACGGACGAGACCGAATTGCCCGCCCTCTGGATCCGAACTGAGGAACAAAACAACAGCGGGCGAAGCTATGTGCACTGCGACGACCAAGCCCAAACGGAAGCGTGAATGTGAATTCGTCGGAGGGCGGGCAATTCGGTCAGATAGTGGCGGCCGGCGGGCCGCCACTAT
>JABMSA010000015.1 GCA_013202185.1 Planctomycetota bacterium | reverse complement strand
TCGCCCTGGCCGGCGCGCTGACGATCGCCATTCGGTTCCTCTCGCCGGTTATGTGCCAGAGCCTGTGGCGGCTGGGCGCCGGCACGCGGCTGGGCGCGCTTGGCACTTCTGCGGCGCTCTTTTTCATTCCAGGGGTGCTGCTGGGGATGGTGTCGCCGTTTGCGGTGCGACTGGCCGCGCGCGCCGTGGCCGACATCGGCAGGACCTCCGGTGTGCTGTACGCGCTCTCGACCCTCGGCAGCATCTTCGGCACCTTGATAACTTCGTTCGTCCTCATCGATTTTGTCGGCACGGGTTTCATCGTTGTGCTTCAGGGGATTGTGCTGGTTGTGCTGGCGTTGGTCTTTGCGGTTGTTTCGCGCTTCGGTCGGGCCGCTGCCGGCGAGTTGTCTTCAGCGGCGGCTCGAGGGCATGCATCCGCCCCGGCCGCGCCGGTGGAATCGGCCGACGCCACCCCTCGACCAAACGCTTTGCGCCTGAAAATCATTGTGGTGGCGTGCGGCGCCGCGCTGATGGGCCTCGAGATCGCAGCCGCCCGGATCATCTCTCCGTATTTCGGCCACGGCGTATACGTGTGGGGCAGCCTGATCTCGATCTTCCTGGCAGCCTTGAGCCTTGGTTACTACATCGGCGGGCGGCTGGCCGACAGGCGGCCGTCGCTGGCGCTGCTTGGATCGATTATCGCCGCATCGTGCGTTGTTCTGCTGGCGCTGCGCTACGTGGCGCCGGGGATATGCGAGGCGGTGTTGGGGATGGAACTCGGCGTCAAGCTCGGCACGCTTGTTACGTGTATTGTGCTGTTTTTCATTCCGAGCGTGCTGCTGGGTATTGTGTCGCCGTTTGCCGTGCGGCTGGCGGCCCGGGCCGTGGCCGATATCGGCAAAACGGCAGGCACCCTTTATGCTGCTTCCACGCTGGGCAGCATCGTCGGAACGCTTGCGGTGTCGTTCGTGCTGATCGACCTCATCGGCGCAAACTGGATCGTGCTGGCGCTGGGCGTGCTTCTTATCCTCACGGCGGTGGTGGGCGCCGGCCGGATTCCGCGCAGAGGGGCGGTGTCGGTACCGGTCGTGCTGGCGATGGTGCTCATTCCGGTATCGTTGTTTGTGGATCCTCCCCGGCCCCGCGGCATCATAGCGGAGGGTTACAGGGTAATTCACGACACCGACTCGGCCTATCAGCACATCGTGGTGTGTGAGGGCGAGGATCCCTACAACCGACGCCTGCGGCGCGACCTTCAATTCGACCGCTACATCGAGAGTGCGATATACATCGACGACATAGAAAAAGATGATCCCGACCCCGACGCGGCCACAACCTACACCAACCTGATGCACCTGCCGATGATCTTCAACCCCGACGCTGCAACGATGCTGATGATCGGCGGCGGCGGTGGAACGCTGCCACGGCAGTATCAGCGGCACTACGGCTGCGACGTCGACGTGGCCGAGATCGATCCGAAGGTGGTCCAAATCGCAAAGCAATTCTTTTACCTGCGGCCAAACGACAACCTCCGCGTGCACGTTGAAGACGGCCGCATGTATTTGAAACGCACGGACAAGGCATACGACGTGATCCTCATCGACGCCTTCTCGGGCGGGGGCAACATTCCGTTTCATCTGACCACGAAAGAGTTTTTCTCGGAAGCGAAAGATCGCCTGGCGCCGGGCGGAGTGCTCGCGATGAACGTGATCAGCGCACTCGAAGGCAGGGACGGCCGGCTGTATCGATCGATTCACAAGACCCTGCGCGAAACAGGATTCGAGCAGATCTATGTGTTTCCCAGGCACTTTACACAGTCGCTCGACCGCATCCGCTCCACCAACATCATCCTTGTTGCAATGACATCCGGTGAGCGTTTGGGCAAGGACGAGATCGTGAGCATCGCGCGCGATCTGCACCACACCGGCCCGGTTAGGGTCAAGGATTTTGTGTATCACGCGAAGCACTATCTGCCCGAGGCCAACCGGCACTCCTTCAAGGACGCCCCCGTCCTCACCGACGACTACGCCCCGGTCGAGCTGATGGCCCCGCAGTGGTGAGGGGTCATTCCGCCGCTGGTTCCCGTTCCGGCTGTTTCTCTTTCTCGCCTTCCGCTTGTTCCGGCTCGACGATGACCGATTGGTTTACCGGGGCCATCTGCGGGGGCGCAAGCTGCACTTGCACGGGTGGCTGGGGGGTGCCTGTCGCGCTAAACAAGAACAGTCCCCCGAGAACCAGCAGCACCAATACAATGCCTATGCCTACTACCAGCCAGTCGCCTTTCATCGCTTTTTCCTCCGTAATGTGAATCGGCCTCGATCTCGCATGTTCATCACGATTCGCGCTGAGCGGCGAATTCCCTCAGCAGCTTTTCCTGTTCTTCCGTGAGCTTCTTCGGCACGGTTATCAGC
>JABMSA010000150.1 GCA_013202185.1 Planctomycetota bacterium | reverse complement strand
TCATATCCGCGTGATCATAACTAATGACAACGGTCCGGAAAACTAGGGACAATCACCTATTTGTATCATCCGTATGTCAAAGACACTGTCAACGCTGCGCGCCCATTCGTCTTGGGCTGGGGCAACGAAATGTTCGCGAGAAGAATAGAAGCAATGCGCTCACTCATCGAATTGCGGCAGGTATTCGGCCTGGAGGTCGAACATGATGTCGATGAGCTTGTGGGCCTGGGCCGTTGTTTCGATGAGCGGGTCCAACAATAAAGCCTGGAGCAGGGCGCGCCTGGATCGGGTCCTGTAGGCTTCCACGAGGAGCTTGATGATGGAATGCTGCAGGCGTATCATCGCCGCGAATGCTTCGGGCAGCTCCCCGACGTGCTCGGGATGCACGCCGTTCGCGTCAACGGTGGCCGGCACCTCGATGCAGCCGTCGGGGGCGAGATTGGGGATGTATCCTTGCGTATTGAGGACATTGACGGCGGGCCGCCACTGCGTGCGGTCGAGCGCCATATCGGTGATGATGGGCACGGCCAGCTCGCCAGATGGCCTCACGAACGACTCGTCGACCTGTCGCTGCCCTGAGAGGTACTCGGCGAAGTGGTCTGGTTGGGGCTGCTCGTGGGCCGGCACCTTGCGGTGCTCGATGCCCAGAGACCAGCCCAGCCCGGTGAACTCGTGGGCATATGCGAGGTACTCGCCGATGTGGTCGTCCGAATTGTAGCCCAGCACGCCGAACGTATCGTAGAAGTAGCGGACCAGCGGGCGGAGGCGATCGGGGTTGGCGGCGATTCGGGCCTTCAGCTCGGGCAGGAGGTCCTGGCCGGTTTTCCTATCGCTCAGATGATAGAGCGCAAAGAAATGGTTCATGCCCGCCGAGCGGACGTCAAGCTCATTTAGCGGGCGCTGAAGCATCCGCTGCACAGTGTCGTGCAGATCGTGGAAACCGTGGCACAGGCCCACGGCCCTGACGCGGGTGAGCGTGAGGATGGCCGTGAGGATGCGGGCCTCGGGATTCGTGAAATTGAGCACCCACGCGTCCGGGCACAGCCGCTCGATGTCCCGGCACATCGGTATCACCAGTTCGAAGTTCCGGAGGGCGTGAAAGATGGCCCCCGGGCCGCCGTTCTCGCCAAGGCAGTGCTTGATGCCAAGGCTCAGGGGGATGCGGAAGTCCTGCTCCCACAGCGGCAGCCGTTTGACGGCCACCGACACCAAGACGAAGTGAGCGCCGCGGAGCGCCACCTCCCCGTCAGTGGTGGCGGAGAACCGGACCGATGAGCCGCCGAATTCGGCGCAGCGCTCGGCGAGCCGGGCCACCAGGTCAAGGCGGTCGGCGTCCATATCTACCAGTACCACCTCTACGTCGCGCGCCTGCGTCAGATCCTTATCCAGCACGATATCGTTTATGACGCGCGGGCCGAAGGCGCGGCTGCAGGCGCCCATTGCGACGATTTTCAACGCTTGATTTGGCATGGTCTTCTCCTTATGCCGGCTCGCGCTTTGGGTCGCCGGTCCCCCACGGCAACGTCAGCTTGATGTGGAACTATAGCATATGAAAGGGCGGATGTCAAGCAGAGAATTGTGTTTTTTTTGAAGAAACCGAAACCAAGTCTGCGGCGATTAGCCCGGCCGTCTCGGCATTGTCGACCATTGCACCTTCTTTCTCCTGTCCGAAACACTTGATTCCCCCCGCCCCACCCGCTATGCTTTCTTGTTATGGGAGGGGACCTGCATGTCACGGCGCGTGCGTAACTTGAGAATCAGGTGTGCATTATGGGCGCGAAAGTAGAACTGAGCGAGATCATCCAGGCCCTCGAGTCCCCTTCCGACACCGAATTCTATTCCTACCTCCACAAGGAAACGGGGAAGGTGCTCGTGGTGACGGACGTGGAAATGGCAAAGGCAGAGGACAATGAGCCCCTGGAGAACGTCTCCGAATGGCAGCGGGAGGCAATCGAGACCGCCCGCGACATCTTCGAAAACGAAGAGGATTATCTGGGACTCCCGGACGCGTCCGATTTTCATGAGTACCGCGTTATGGAGAAGTTCTGCCTGTCGATCGAGAACGAGGCCATTTCCGATGACCTGTATTATACGATCAAGGGGTCTGGAGCCTTTCGCAGATTCAAGGACGCGATCCACAAACTGGGGATTGCGGACGAGTGGCATCAGTACCGGGACCGCGCCCTCAAGAAGTTCGCCATTGAATGGTGCGAGGCGAACAACCTCGAATACATCGAAGGCTGAACCTCGACCCCGAAACACTTGATTCCCCCCGCCCCACCCGCTATGCTTTTCTGTGAGTAGAGACGGGCCGGTGGCCCGTCTATCAGACGCCCCACCGGGGCGTCTCTACCGGCAAACAGGAATGTTAATATCATGAGCAAACAGCACGACGCCGACCGACCCCACGCACACGTCATCTGGGGTATGCACGGCGGGTATTTCCTGGCAGACTACGATGAGACGCTGGAGGCGCTATGCAGGGCCGAGCGCACCCTCAAGAAGCGCCCCGAACTGGTCTACAACATGGAGTTCGAAGCCTACACGCTCGACCGACTCGCACGCGGGCCATCCCCGCGCCGGAATCGGCGTCGTTCCGCCTGGCCAACCCCACCCAGCGCGAGCGCCGAGAATGGACGGCCGTCGACATCAACCTGCCGGCCGGCGCGCTGAAGAACGGCGCGGGTGTGACGGACGCCACCGGCGAATCGGCGCCCTCGCGCCTGACCGTGGCCGAGCGTCACCCCGACGGCTCGGCGGCGCGCGTCACAGGGTGCATGCTGGCCGATGTGGATGCCTTCTCCGCCGCTCGATACACGCTGACCGAAAGCGGCGACGAGGCAAAGCTGCCCGTGGAGGTCAATGCCCCGGCAGACGATCAATACGAGCTGTCCAACGAACACTTGCGCGTTGCGTTGTCAAAGGACGGCATACGGCTTTTCCGTGGAGATGAGGAAGTGCTTTCCGACATCCACTTGCACGCGGAAGTGAACCGGTGGGACAGCCGCAGCGAGATAAGGGAAGTGAGCGGCTGTCTCAGCGAGACGGGCGCCGCGCGGATGGATACCGATTCGCCAACGACATCGTCCATGGCACGAGGGAATACGACGTCCGCGTCATGCCCTACCGACCCGAGGAAAAGGCGGGCGCAGTCTGGGCCTACCAGCGCCAGGCGTATCCGCTCACGGCCGTTGCCGACGCAGACGGCCCCCTGCCCGTGCCGGAAGTCAAGGTGACTGGGCACAGCGTCGTTTCCGATTATTATCGCGAGGGCGACGCATTAGTCCTGCGGCTGTGGAACCCTCTCGAAGAAGAAACGCTTCGCATCGACGCGCCCGGGATGAAGATTTCATCGACGAACCTCGAGGGCCGCCACGCGGAGAAACTCGGCACAGGCAGTGCGAGCATGACCGTGGACCCGATGCAGATCGTAACACTGCGGCTGGAGTGATGGACCGCTCTGGTGAGGCGCCGTGACGGAGGAAGTGAACTTCTCGGTTGGAACGTAGTACCGCCCAACGGTGCACCGGAGCGAAAAAAGAGTGGAATTCTCACCTCCGGATTGTTAGTATATAGCCTGCACCCAAGGCTCTGCCGATACTATGGGTGGTTGGCGGCGCTCTTCTGCAAGCTGTGCATCGCTCACGACAACGGGGATATGTCAATGATTGAGAATTCGCTCTCTGGAATCGTGCTTGCTGCCCAAGCATTCAATCCGTCCATCTTTACTGAAACCTGGTTGGCGCAGAACGACATCGTTTCCGCAGATGATCTTGTGGGGGTGCGCGTATTCTCTCCGGAGGTGGCGCAGTTCCAAACCTCTGAGGTAAAGGTCCTCGTCATACCGCCTAGGATGCAGATCTTGTTCAGTACTCTCGAAGTTGAGGGCGACTTCGAACTGCCGCGGAAGATCGCTGCACGGACAGTTGAACTCCTTCCCGAGACACCGTATGAGGCATTAGGACTGAACTTCGACTATTTTGTTTCGCAGCCGGAGGGTAATGAGTTCGGCGCGTATAACCGCGCTTTGCTTGGAGGGGGTGACAACAAGCTCGTTGATGAGTTCGCGTCGCAGGACGCCAGATTCGGCCGGTATTTCTCCAAGAATTATGGAGAAGCCCGGCTCAAGTTGAATATCACTCCAGTAAAGACAGGTCCAGAAAAAAAAGACCTGATTCAGTTTTCCTTCAACTTCCACCACGACCTGGTGGAAATGAAGCCGCTCAAACCAAGCGAGAAACTGCGTGAGTGGATCAACACGTGGGGTGCTGTGCGGGAATATACTCAGCAGCTCGTTGAGGTGGGTAGCGAATTGCAGGAGAGAAGATGACTGCCAGCGGCACAGAACAGGGGGCCGGACGGGTTCGTTGGTCCCTGATGCGGACGAAACAGGGCGGCTTTGTTACCGGTGTAGCTCCGGGATCTCCGAGCAGGATCGTTCCAGAGCTCACCACAATCTCCCCTCCATCTGCGCCAAAACGCGCCTCGGTCCTGCTGCCGCAGTTCGTGCGGCCTGGCTTCCAAAGCCAACATGATTTTTGCCAGGAAGTCGTCTACTACTACTACTTGGCAGTGTCGGAGTCACTTGATTCATGGCACGAAAGCGTCGACCGTAGCCAGTGGCAGCACACTACCCTGAACTTCGTAGACGCAACGGATCGATCCCGCCAATCCTGGGGTCCCAAAGAAATTGAATGGTCTGTGGACACTTCTTGCTTCGAGGTCACCGAGCCCGATCATGGTCACACATTCAATCCCCTGTCGGAGCGAACGAGTAGGTTTGTTCTGGCGCGAGGGTTAAGGGAAAGCGTAGAGTGGCTCCGAACAGAGGCCCCGAAGTTTTTCCCGGACGCCTGTTTTGAGATGGACCTCCAACGCGGCGAAGATGAGGAGGATGATCTGCTGGCTTTGACGGTACACAGTTCCTTCGATCCAATGGACTTTCGCAAGCGCAGACATCAGCTCTCTGATGCCATGGAAGTTGACCACAACGGTTTGCACGAGGTCCTCGGCGTTTTCCAGCGAAGAGTGCATAGAAGTGGACGGCAAACTTTTCCTTTCTACAGCAAAATTCCTCCGGAATGACGGCTCCGACGAAGCTGCTTACCGAAGCGCCATAAGCCGTGCCTATTATGCGTGTTTTATCGAGGCGCGCTCGATGGCGTTTGGCAATTGCGACAAGAAAGCGCGCCGCAATATAGACATTCGTGAGGAGAAGGATATCAGCCACAATAAGTTGCGGCAGTACTTTATGAGTAGCGGGGACAAGCCAATAAAGGAGCTTGCCACCGATTTGAGGGACTTGTGCGCAAACAGAAACAGTGCAGACTATGACATGCGACAACCGACAGGAGCCGATGACGCGCAGGACGCCATTGTGCGTGCAGAAACAATCCTGACCTGCCTCACGGAAATCGGTCCTGACCGCATCGGCAATGCCTTGGAAGAGTACAGTTCGAAGTTCACCCATGGGAAGCGCTGACCACCGAAGGCCCGCCACTATCCCCCCGATCATTATGTGCGCCGGATTATGGTCGCGACGCAGCCCCATCTGCAATGCAACAGGCGACCTCCGCACCGCTCTTGCGAAGTGAATAAGTGATGCCGCCACGGGAGCGCATCGCCGGGCGCATAGGCCTGCGGCCCGGCCTCGACCGTCAGCACGTCGTCCCCCATGGAGCAGTCGGCCCCGAAGTGCCATTTGAAAGCATCCAAGCCATGCACTGGGCCTTCGAGCAGTACGGCCGCCACCCCCTCGACTGACTGGACGGATAAAGTCGGAGTGATGCCGGTACGCCCATGGATACGTTCCAGCCAGCCGCTTCATGCAGAGCCGCCATGCGGCTCACCAGGCGAGGAACGGCGAGGAGCCGAATCGCAGGGCTTTGCCGTTGGGCAGGCGCAGGGAGGCGGTTTCGCCCCCCGCGGCGCGGCGACGGTCAAGGTCGATAACGGCCAGACGGGCGCCGCTGGTCACACCCTCAACTGTCCCCCCTGCCTTGGCCACGACGGCGACGTGCGCGCCCGGGCACGAGAGAACTGCGCCGTCTTGGACCCGCTGCCAGGGCTCGGCGGCGTCTGCGGCGCGGAACAGTTCTTCGATGAACCACGGGAGGTATTCGCCCGAAGCGTCGCGGGCCCGGGCGCGCAGTTCGGCGCGGGTGCGGATCCCGTGCGCGTTGTCAACGCCCCAGTAGCGTAGACGGGGATGAGACCCGGTCACAAACTGATCCATCGACATGCTCCTTTTGTCAGGCAGCCATCATCTCAAGACGATTTTCAATGTGTTTCAGCATATCGCTCATCCGTCCGCGCGTCACAAGATCCAATACTTCAAAACGGCGCGGCTGCAGGGCCGGGAGCCTGCCACCGGTCCGCGCCATGGCGCACGGTGCAAGAGCATGACAAGCTAATGGTAGCTCGTCGCCCCGGGCTTCTCCGGGCTCCCCTGCCGCCTTGTGCGGCAGGAGGCAAAGTTCGGTAGCGAGTACCGGTTGCCCCTAACCCCTTGCTAC